>DATNQJ010000553.1:0-4185 GCA_036704085.1 Stenomitos sp. | reverse complement strand
AGACAGTAACGCCAGAGCTGGCGCGGCTGCCAACCCAAGGAACCACTCCCATGCGCATCAATGAGTCGTCTCCAAGGCTCACCCTCGGCCGCCCGAGCGGACCGAAGGGTCGCGACGCGAGCACTCCGACGCCGGGTATCTCAAGCGATACCCTGGTCCTGTCCACGCATGCCTCGAGCGCCGCTCCCAAGATCGCCGAGTCGTTGCCCCAGCCCCTGCTCTCCGAAGTGGGCGGCACGAGCTACTACGTCGCCCGTGCCAAGGATTTCCAGCGGCGCCATCCCGACTTGCCCGTTCCCTCCTATTACATGGGCTACGGGGACAAGTACGTCCACCGTTTCACGGAGGATCTGGCCCCCAAGCTGTCGCCCGAGGGACAGGCATGGCTCGCCCGGGCTCGGGTCAATCTTCAGATGGCCTTCGAGAACAAGCTCAAGGAGGATCCCGCGGCCTTCGATCGCCTGGAACAGAACGACGCGGAGTTCATGGAGTTCGCCTATGAGTCCCATCCCAAGGCGTACCTGGAAGCCGGCATGGAGAAGCTGCCCCTCAAGGACCTGGTCAAGATCGGCATGACGCCCGACCTCCGGGACATCATGACCGTCAACGGCCTTGAGCAGGTGGCCGATGTGGCGGCGGGATTGGCCGCTCGGAAGGCCAGGGCGTACCTTGAAAAGGGGCTCACCTGGAAGCTGCCGAAGAAGAACGAGGGTTAGCTCCAGTAATTTCAAGACATCTACCCCCCCATCCCCCCCTGCTAGGGGGGGGCTTTGCTCTTTGGGGGGCTACGCCTGGTCAAATTACAGAGCCCCGGACGGAAGTCCGGGGCTCGTGTTCATTAAGCGGGGGCTTGGGTCTGGTTGTACTTCTGCATCGCGGAGGTGAAGCTCTCCTTGATGGCGAGCTCCACTGCGCCCATCGCGGCTTCGAGGCCCTGCTCCAGCAGCGGGGCCTCCGCCTTGCTGAACTTGTCCAGGACGAACTTGGTCGTGGAGGCGCCCGGCGGCAAGGGCCCCACTCCCACGCGCACCCGCGGGAAGGACTGGGTGTTGAGACTCTGGATGATCGAGCTGATGCCGTTGTGACCGCCCGCTGAGCCCGACGTGCGCACCCGCACCTGGCCGAGGGCGATCGCGAAGTCGTCGTACACCACCAGCAGGTCGTCCGGCGTGAGCTTGTAGAAGTGCAGCACCTTCTGGACCGAGCGGCCCGAGAGGTTCATGTAGGTGATGGGCTCCACGAGGATCACCTTCTCGGACCCGACCCGGCCTTCACCGACCATCGCCTCGAAGCGCGACTCGTGCTTGCCCTCGACGCCCCACTCCCTGGCGAGGCGTTCGACGACCATGAAGCCCGCGTTGTGGCGGGTCTCTTCGTATTGCTTGCCCGGATTGCCGAGACCGACGACGACCTTCATTACTCGAAGAGCGTGCTCACCGACGAGTCCTCGTGGATGCGCAGGATCGCTTCACCCAGGAGGCCCGCCACCGAGAGGACCTTGATCTTGGAGATCTGCTTCTCGGGTTGCAGGGGGATGGTGTTGGTGATGATGAGCTCGGAGATGGGCGACTCTTCGAGGCGCTCGATGGCCGGACCCGAGAGCACGCCGTGCGTCGCGCAGGCGAAGACCTCGCGGGCGCCTTCCTTCATCAGGAGCTTGGCGACCTCGGTGAGCGTGCCCGCCGTGTCGACCAGGTCATCGATGATGACGCAGTTCTTGCCCTTGATGTCGCCGATGATGTTGAGGACCTCGGCCGTGTTGTGCTTGGGACGGCGCTTGTCGATGATGGCGAGCGGCGCGTCCATCTTCTTGGCGTACGCGCGGGCGCGGCCCACGCCGCCCACGTCCGGGCTGACGATGACCAGGTCCTCGAGCTTCTTCTTGCGCAGGTACTCGATGAGCACCGGCGAGGCGTGCAGGTGGTCCATCAGGATGTCGAAGAAGCCCTGGATCTGCGGCGCGTGCAGGTCCATCGCCACCACGCGGGTGGCACCCGCGGTCGTGAGCAGGTTGGCTACGAGCTTGGCGGTGATGGCTTCGCGGCCCTGGGCCTTGCGGTCCTGGCGGGCGTAAGCGTAGTAGGGGACGACGGCTGTCACCGAGTGGGCCGAGGCGCGCTTGAACGCGTCCAGCATGATGAGCAGCTCCATCATGTTGTAGTTGATGGGGTGGCTGATCGGCTGGACCAGGAAGACGTCGGCGCCACGCACCGAGTCCTGGACCTGGACGTAGATCTCGCCGTCCGAGAAGTTCGCGATCTTGATGGCGCCCACCTGGGTGCCGAGGTAGGTGGCGATCTCGTGGGCCAGAGCCGGATTGGCCGAGCCCGCGAAGACCTTCATGGTTCGTTGGGGAATATGGATCCGCTCACCGCGGCGCGGCGTAATCATCGTCGTGTTCTCGATCATTGGGGGATTCCCTTTCGCTGCAAGACCCAGCCTAACTTGAGCGCCTGGCGGGCGCGCCCCAGGGCCAGGGCCCCGTCGGGAACGTCCTCGGTGATGGTGGAACCCGCCGCGGTGAAGGCGTCCGAGCCGACACTGAGCGGCGCAACGAGCGTGCTATTGCTACCGATGAACGTGCGGGCGCCGATCACCGTCCGGTGCTTGCGCTCGCCGTCGTAGTTGCAGGTGATGGTGCCCGCGCCGATGTTGACCTTGGCGCCGAGCGTCGCATCCCCGATGTAAGAGAGGTGAGAGGCCTTGGCTCCGTCACCGAACACCGAGCCCTTGACCTCGACGAAGTTGCCGATCCGGCACTTCTCGCCGATGTCCGCGCCGTTCCGGAGGTGGGCGAAGGGCCCGACCTGGGTCCTGGCGCCGATGGAGCTGTCCGAGAGGAACGATTGCAGGATGACGGCCTGGTCCGCCACCGTGGTGTCGGTGAGCTGGCTGTAGGCACCGATCCGGCACTGGGCGCCAATGCGGGTGCGGCCGTGGAGCTGGACGCCGGTCTCGACGACCGTGTCCTCGCCGATCTCGACCCGCGGGCCGATCCACGTGGTGGTGGGGCTCTCGATGGTCACGCCCGCCTCGAGGAAGCGGCGCGCGGTGCGGCGCTGGTAGGCCTCGGCGAGGTCGACCAGCTCGAGCCGGGTGTTGACGCCCGCCACCTCGATGGGGTCGGAGGTCTGGTAGGCCGAGACGACGTGACCCTGCGCCAACAGCGCCGTGACGGCGTCGGGCAGGTAGTACTCGCCCTGGGCGTTGTCGTTGCCGATGCCCTTGAGCGCGGCCGACAGGCGCGGCCAGTGCGCGAGGTAGACTCCCGCGTTCACCTCGCCGATGGCGCGCTCGGCCTCGGAGGCGTCCTTGTACTCGACGATGCGAGCGAGGTTGCCCTTGGAGTCGCGGACGATGCGGCCGTACCGGGCGGCATCCGCAGGGGCGAAGGTGAGCACCGTCAAGGCCGCCTGGCTGTCGCGGTGGGTGGCCACCATGCGGAGAATGGTCTCGTCCGACAGGAGGGGCACGTCGCCGCTCAGGATGAGGACGTCGCCCGTGAAGCCCGTGAGGGCCTCTTCGGCCTGCATGATGGCGTGGGCCGTGCCGAGCTGCTCGCGCTGCTCGACGGTCTGGACGGATTCGGGCAAGAAAGCGCGGACCTGATCGGCGCCGTGACCGACGATGACGATGGAGCGGGGAATCTCGAGCCGCTCGAGGGTCGCCAGCACGTGCCCGACCAGGGGCTCGCCGGCGATGCGGTGCAGCACCTTGGGCAGGGCGCTCTTCATGCGCGTGCCCTTGCCGGCCGCCATGACAAGGGCCGTGAGGGTGGAAAGCTCGTGGGAGGTGGGCATCTCGGTCAAAACTCCGTTTCAGGAGGGGGCAGGGGAACCGATACCAATTTTATTCTACCATCTGGCTGGCAGGCTGTAAGCCTCATTCGTCGCCGTCTTCGAGCTCCTCTTCGTCGATCTCGTCGTCGAGATCGGCTTCTTCCGTGAGATCGAAGTCCATGAGGCGCTGGCGATCCAGGCGGCGTGAGGCAGTGCGGGCGGAGGCGTCGATCTTCACGAGCTTGGTCTCGCCGCTCTGCTTCACCTTCCCCTCGACCTTGAGGCTGGTGTTGGAGAGGCGCGCCTGGTTGGCCTCCAGCTCTTCGAGGAAGCGCAGGTAGCTGGCCATGCGGGTCTCGGGCACGTGCGCGCGCTCCTTGACGGCACAGCCGGGCTCGCCGCGGTG
>DATNQJ010000552.1:0-12153 GCA_036704085.1 Stenomitos sp. | reverse complement strand
CTGGCCATGGTGGCGAGCCACTCCAAGGACTACGCCACGGCCCAGAAGCTCGCTCACGAGGCCCTGCAGGACGCCGACGAGATCGGCGCCCGCTACCTCTCGGCGCAGTCCCACGCCCTCCTGGGCGAGTTGCAACTCGTTCAGGATCGCCGCTCCCTGGCCACGGAGCACCTGCGCAAGGCCCTGAACCTTGCCGAGGGCATCGGCAGCCCGCTTCTGCATGGCCGGATCTTGAGGCTTCTGGCTGAAGCCGATCCCCTGCGCGGAGACTCGCTCCGGAAGCTCGCCCAAAGCGAGGCCGACCGCCTCGTCGCGGCCCTTCCGGAGGCCGAGCGCGCGCCGTTCGAGGCAAGCTGGCACGCCCCCTGGGTGCCGCAAGCCCAAGGAAAGTCTGGTACGGGAATGACCATTGAAAACCGCCTGACCAAGCTCGGCGACGAGGTGGATGAGATCCTCGCCCAGCTGCGCGTCGAAGAGAGCCGTCGCACGGGGGACGAGCAGTCCCAAGAGCGGCTAGAGCAACTCATCGACTTCGCGCTCAAGATCAACCAGGTCCACGACCTCCAGCTGGTGCTGGAGATGGCCATGGACCTCATCATGGGCATCGCCCAGGCCGAGCGCGGCTTCCTGTTGCTCTACAAGGAAGGCGAGATCGAGGTCAGCCAGCTGCGGAACATCCGTGACGAGGAAGCGCCCGACTGGCGCATCAGCCGCTCGATCGCCGAAGAGGTACTCCGAACCGAGCAGCCTCTCTGCCTGCAGGACGCGCTGTCGGACGAGCGCTTTTCGCTTTCCCAGTCGGTGCAGGCCCTCAACGTCCGCACGGTGCTGTGCGTCCCCCTCAAGATCCGCAACGTGGTGGTGGGCGCGCTCTATGTCGATCGCCAGTCCATCGGCAACGGCTTCTCCGAGCGCGACCTGGACGTGGTGATGAGCCTCGCGGCCCTGACGGCCACGGCCATCGAGAACGCCAACCTCCAGCACGAGTGGGACGACAAGAGCCGCAAGCTCGAGATGCTCAACAGCCTCTCGCGGAAGATCTCGACCACGCTGGTGATGGAGGAGGTCCTGGACCTGGTGGTCCAGCTCACCCTCGAGGTGACCACCGCCGAACGCGGCTTCCTCCTCTTGTGGGAACAGGACCGGCTGAACTGCCGGGCGGCCTTCAAGCAGGGTGGCGAGCGGCTGGATCCCCAGTCCCAGACCATCAGCCACTCCATCTGCCAGCAGGTTCTCGACTCCGGCCAGTCGCTCTGCGTCGAGGACGCGAGTTCCGACGAGCAGCTGCAGGTGCAGGCGAGCATCATGGATCTCAACCTGCGCACGGTGATGTGCGTGCCGCTCATCGCCAAGCAGACGGTGCTCGGCCTCCTGTACGTCGACAGCCAGGCCATCGTGAACCACTTCACCGAGCGGGACCTGGAGCTCTTGGAGGCGATCGCGAACCACGCCTCGGTGGCCATCGAGAATGCGCACCTCTACACGCAGCTCGCCAGGCGAGCCAGCGAGCTCGAGAACCTGGTCATGCTCTACGAGGAAGCGAACCTCAGGGCCTCGACCGATGCGTTGACGGGCCTCCATAACCGGCGCTTCTTCCAGGACCAGCTGAACCGCGACTTCGCCCAGGCCCGGCGCCATCGCCGCCACCTGAGCGTCATCATGCTGGACATCGACCACTTCAAGAGCTTCAACGACACCTTCGGCCACGGCCTGGGCGACCAGGTGCTGCAGTCGGTCTCGGTGGTGCTCGGACAGGCCGTGCGCCTGGCCGACGTGGTCGCGCGCTACGGTGGCGAGGAGTTCATCGTCTCCCTGCCGGATACCGACTTCGAGGGCGCGCTCATCGTGGCCGAGCGCATCCGGCGCTCGGTCTCCGAGATCGAGCTGACGGATGCGGAGGACAACCCGCTGCGTCAGATCACGGTCTCGCTGGGCGTGAGCAGCCTCCGGCTCGAGGACGAGCGCATCGCGGAGTTGATCGAGCGAGCCGATCGCGGCCTGTACATGGCCAAGGTCAAGGGTCGCAACCAGGTTCAATGGGTGGAGGACTGATGGACGTCGACGGCAAATTCGGATCGTATCTGGTCGCCACGGGGCGGGTCCCGGAGACGGTGGTGCAGAAGGCGCGCTCTTACCAGGCGCAGATGCCCTTCATGCGCATCGGCGAGATCCTGGTGAACCTGCAGGCCATCGGCTTCACGGATCTGCTGGAGAGCCTCAGGGGCTACCGGGCCCAGTGCAAGCTCGGCCAGTTGCTCATCATGGAAGGGATCATCACCAAGCCGCAGCTGGAAAACGCCCTTCAGCGGCAGAGCGCGGCAGGCGGCCTCATGGGTGAGATTCTCGTGACGCTCGGCTATTGCACCGCCGAGCAGGTCCAAGAGGCCCTGTCGGTCCAGAAGAAGCAGGCCAACGCGTAAGCCCCTCCAACGCGCCCTACCATCCTGAGCGCGCCGGCTGCGGACCGGTGCGCTCCGTGCTTACCAAAGCCGGGAGTTGAGGACCTTCCAGAGCTCCTGGGTGGCGGCCTTGATGCGCCGCGAGACCTGCATCTGCGAGATGCCGAGCTTCTGGGCGATCTCGGTCTGCGTCAGGTCCTCGTAGAAGGCGAACTCGATCACCTCGCGCGAGACCTGCTTGAGGCGGCCCATGGCCTGGCCCAGCATGATCCGGTCCTCGGCCGCGAGCTGGAACGAGCGGTACTTGTTGTCCACCAGATGGTAGCGAACCCGCGGGGTCTCGCCGTCCTCGTCCCCTTCCTCGTCCAGGGAGACCACGTGGGCCTGATCGAGCGCGAGGACCTCCTCGACCTTCTGGGCCGGCAACCCGGTCTCGGTGGCGAGCTCGTCCAGAGTCGGGGCGCGCTCGACCGTCTGGGACAGCTTGCTGGTGGCAGCACGCACCGTCGAGCGCAATTCGACGAGCTCCCGTGGCGGGCGCACCAGGTGGATGCTATCGCGCAGGTAGTGCATGATCTCGCCCGTGACGAGGGTCCCGGCGTAGGCCTCGAAGTTCTTGCCGAGCGATGGGTCGAAGCGTTCGATGGCGTTCAGGAGCCCGATGGACCCGACCTGGATCAGATCGTCCAGGCTGTCGGCGGATCGCGCCTCGTAGCTGCGCGCGATTTGCCGCACCAGCTTCAGGTGACGGCGGACGAGTTCGTCGCGGACGCGCGGATCCCGCTCGGCGCGGAAGCGCGCTATCAGATCGTTGGTCTCAACCAGCGTGGTCGTCCCCGTCATGCCGACGATCTCCTCCGGAAACGCGTTCCCAAGGAGGACCTTCCCTCAAGCAAGCAGTCATAAACATTTGCGGGGGATATTTGACGTAAATCGGTCGTGAATTTTATGGAGCGGCAACAGGCTTAATAGGAAAACAGGCGATCGCTGCGTGCGATCGCCTGAGGAGTTTCTTAGTGCTCGCCGGGGTTCTGAGCGATCTTGACGGCCGAGAAGCCGACCCAACCGCAAACCCCGAAGAACACCATCAGCATGAACCAGAAATACGTCCAGTTACCGTCCATGATTAGGCATCTCTCCTAGTGAGGGGTGACTTCCTCCAGAATATCAGCCAATAGGCGAGGCGTCATCCCGATCCTTAGAGTTTTCTTATTTCACGTTGTTGATGATGCTGAAGATGGGCAGGTACATGCCCACGACGATCGAACCGACCAACAGACCGATACCGACCATCATCAGGGGCTCGAGCAGGGACGTGAGGCTCTTGACCGCGGCTTCCACCTCTTCGTCGTAGAAGTCCGCCACCTTCTCGAGCATCGAGTCGATGGCGCCCGTCTCCTCGCCGATCGAGATCATCTGGGTGACCATCGGCGGGAAGATGGCCGCCTTCTCCAGGGGACGCGTGATGCCCTCGCCCTCGCGCACCGCCTGTCGGACGTCCTCCACGGCCCCCGAGACCATCGTGTTGCCCGCCGAGTCGCGGACGATCTCGAGCGCGCTCAACAGCGGCACGCCCGAGCGCAGGAGCGTGCCCAGCGTGCGCGTGAAGCGGGCCACGGCGACCTTCTGGATCAGCGCCCCGAAGACCGGCATGTTCAGCATGTGCTTGTCCAGGAAGTGCTTGCCATGGTCCGTGGCGGCCCACCGGCGGAACAGGGTCACGAAGGCCACGATGCCGACGAAGGCCGCCACCCCCACCGGGCCCCGCACCAGGTTGGACATGTCGATGAGGAACTGCGTGTACTCGGGCAGCTTCGCGTTCATCTGCGCGAACATGTTCGCGAAGACCGGCAGGATGAAGACCAGCATCGCGACGAAGATGCCCACCGCCATCACCGAGACGACGATCGGGTAGGTCATCGCCGACTTGATCTGGCCCTGCAGCTTGTTGGAGGCCTCCTGGAACGAAGCCACGCGCAGCAAGACCTCGTCCAACACGCCGCCCGCCTCGCCGGCGCGCACCATACCGACGAACAGCTTGTCGAAGACCGGTCCATGCTTGGACATGGAGTCCGACAGCGAGTTACCGGACTCGACGCGCGACTTGAGGTCGAGGATGACCTTGCGCAGCTTGGGGTTCTTGGTCTGCTCCGAGAGGATGTGGAGGGCGCGGACCATGGCCACGCCCGCGTTGATCATGGTCGCGAACTGCCGGCTGAAGATGGTCAAGTCCGAGAGCTTGACCTTGCCGGAGTTGGCCATGTAGTCGTTGAGCTTCTCGAGGATCTTGAGGTTCTGGCCGACGTTCACGGCTGCCAGGGCGTTGTCACGCTTTTCGGTGACGGGCGTGACGACCATGTAGCCCATCTCACGCAGGCGATTGCGCACCTCGACCGCGTTCTCGCCGGTCATGGTCTTCATGAACGCCTCGCCGCGGTGGTCGCGGACCTTGCATTGATAGGTCGGCATTGGACCGAACTCCCCCCAGAACCTTGTAGCACCTCGAGGGCCCGCCAAACAGGCCCTTCTTCGTACCTTTTACCCCCCAGGCCCCAAAACCTAAGCCCCCCGCCAGCGAGTGGCAGGGGGCTCGGGAAACGAGAAAGTCGCTTAGCGGGCCATCGCCTGGGCCATCGATCCGGAGGGCGCCGCACCGATCATGCGGATCAGGTCCTCCGGACGCGAGGTCTTGGAGATGGCGTCCTCGTACGAGATGAGACGGTTGAAGTAGAGGTCCTTCAGGCAGCTCTCGAGGGTCTGCATGCCGAACTTCTGACCGGTCTGGATGGCCGAGTAGATCTGGGCGGTCTTGCCCTCGCGGATCAGGTTCGCGATGGCGGGGGTGTTGACCAGGACCTCGAGGGCCATCACGCGGCCCCGGCCCTTGCCGTCGGCCGTGACCTTGGGGACCAGGGTCTGCGAGAGGACGGCGACCAGCGAGTTGGAGATCTGGACGCGGATCTGCTGCTGCTGGTGCGGCGGGAAGACGTCGACGACGCGGTCCACCGTCTGCATGGCGCTCGAGGTGTGAAGCGTGCCGAAGACCAGGTGACCGGTCTCGGCGGCGGTCATCGCGAGGCGGATGGTCTCCAGGTCGCGCAACTCACCCACCAGGATGACGTCGGGGTCTTCGCGCAGGGCCGCCTTCAGGGCGTTGTCGAAGCTCTTGGTGTCCGCCCCGAGCTCGCGCTGGTTGACCAGGCTCATCTTGGGGATGTGGACGTACTCGACGGGGTCCTCGATGGTCAGGATGTGCTCGGCGCGGGTGGCGTTGATGTTGTCGATCATCGCCGCGAGCGTGGTCGACTTACCGGAACCGGTGGGGCCGGTGACGAGGATGAGACCGCGCGGCTTGTGGGTCAGCTCGCGGACCAGGGGCGGCAGGCCCAGGTCCTCGAAGCGGGGGATCTTGGTCGAGATGGTACGCAAGACGGCCGCATAGGCGCCCTTGCTCTTGAAGGCGTTCACACGGAAGCGTCCCAGGCCGACCACGCCGTACGAGCAGTCGAGCTCCATGGTCTGTTCCAGGTTCTTGCGCTGGTCGTTCGAGAGGATCGAGAAGATGAGGCGCTGGGTGTCCTCGGGAGTGAGCGGATCGTAGTCAGTGCGTACCAGCTTACCGTTGATGCGGATGATGGGCGGGACGCCCGCCGAGATGTGCAAGTCCGACCCGTCGCGGTCGAACACGAGCTGCAGCAGCTCCTCCATGTACATAGGGGCAGGCTCCTTTCCCGTCTATTGCGCTACACCGACAAGAGGGTGCCGCACGCCGGGCAACCCTTCCATCCATCTTCTACCCGCTGATGGCACTTCGGACAGACCTTCTTGAGGTCGACCTGGCAGAAGGGACACTTCATGAACTCGTCGCCGATGGGGTTCCGGCACCCGGGGCACAGCTTCTCCTCGCCCTCGCCGGAGAAGGTCACGCGGATGACCTCGTCGAGGGACGTGTGGCCGTCGCGCACCAGCTTGAGCGAGTAGTCCTTGAGGGTCGTCATGCCGGACTGCTTGGCCGCGTAGCGGATGAGGGCCGTGCTGGCGCCGCGGGCGATCAGGTCGCGCAGCTCGTCGTTCAGCTTCATGATCTCGTAGACGCCCATGCGGCCCGAGTAGCCCTTCGAGCACTCATTGCAGCCCACCGCCTTGTAGAAGGTCGGGATCGCCTCGGGATCGTAGCGGTAGCCGACGTAGTCGAGCTCTTGAGTCGTCGGGGTGTGGGGCTGCTTGCACTTGGGGCACAGGCGCCGCACCAGACGCTGGGCGATGATGCCGATGGTCGCCGCCGACACCATGAAGCCCTCGACGCCCATCTCGTGCAGGCGGGTGATGGCGCCCGGCGCGTCGTTGGTGTGCAGCGACGTGAAGACCAGGTGGCCCGTGAGCGCGGACTCGATGGCGATCTTGGCCACCTCCAGGTCGCGCGTCTCACCGATGAGCATGATGTCCGGGTCCTGACGCAAGAAGGCCTTCAGGACGCGGGCGAAGGTGAAGCCGATCTCGGGCCGCACCTGGCACTGGTTGATGCCCGGCGCGTCGTACTCGATGGGGTCCTCGGCCGTGACGATGTTGACGTCCGGCGTGTTGCGCATGTTGAGGATCGAGTACAGGGTCGTCGACTTGCCGGAGCCCGTGGGCCCCGTGACGAAGATGATGCCGAAGGGGCGGTTGGCCATCTCGTTGACCACCGACAGGTCCTCGGGGAAGATGAACAGCTTTTCGAGGCCGAGGGTCGTGCTCGACTTGTCGAGCACGCGCATGCAGATCTTCTCGCCGAACTTGGACGGCAGGCTCGAGAAGCGGAAGTCCCAGTCGCGGCCCTTGAAGCGTACCCGGATGCGGCCGTCCTGCGGGAGGCGCTTCTCCGAGATGTCGAGGTTCGCCATGATCTTGAAGCGGCTGACGATGGCCGCCAGGAACTTCTTGGGAATGGTCGACTGGCGGTGCAGGATACCGTCGATGCGGTACCGGACGATGATCTCGTTCTCCCAGGGCTCGATGTGGATGTCCGAGACCTTCTTGCCGCCGCCGATGGCGTTGGTGAGGATCGAGTTGGCGAGCTTGATGATCGGCGACTCTTCGGCCTGCCGCTCCAGCTCGATGGTCTTGGTGTTGTCTTCCTTCTGCTCGACGACCTCGAGCTCGTCGTCCGAGGCGATCTCGCCCAGGACCGACGAGATGTCCATGACCGGGCCCGAGTCGACCTCGGGCGCCGCGGTCTGGGTCTGGTTGTCCATGAACCAGAAGAACTCGTCCTCGGTGATGACCACCGGCTGCACCGTCACGCCCTTGAGGGTGAAGCGCACGTCGTCGATGGCGATCAGGTTGGTGGGGTCGACCATGGCCAGGGTCAGCCGGTTGTTGGCCAAGGAGACCGGGATGATCTGATGCTGGCGCTGGAGGTTCTCGGGGATGAGCTTGAGGACCTCGGGCGGAATCTTGGTCTTGCGGAGGTTGATGTACCGGAGGCCGTACTGCAGCTCGAGGGCGTCCTTGATCGACGCTTCGGTGATGTAGCCCTGCTTGATCAGGATGAGCCCGAGGCTCTCCTTGGTCTGCTTCTGAATCTCGACGGCAGTCTTGAGCTGGTTCTCGGTGATGAGATTCGCGTTGAGCAGAATCTCGCCCAGCTTCATCTTGACGATGGCCACGGAGCGCTCCTCCTAGGGCAAAAGACCGCGCCAAGCCGCATCCGCTGGCGCGCCTGCCCGGTTCATTGTACCCCGATCGCTAGACTTTCTCGGCAATGCCCGCGATGACCGACAGCACGCCCGTCAGATCCAGGGTCATCAGCGACTGACTCATGACGACCAGCACGCCCACCTCGAGGGAGATGAGCAGGACCACGCCGCCCTCGGTGTCGAGGATGACCTGACGCGCGGTGCCGAGCTTCATCTTCTTGCACTGGACGTCCAGGTTGGTCTGCATGGAGCTTGCGATCGCCCCGACCAGCTCCTTGTCGAAATTGGTGGGCAGGGTGCTCGCGATGACCAGGCCGTCGCGGCCCACGATCAAGCTGCCGGCCACGCCGCCGCACTGATCGATCTGGGCGAGGATGGCGTCGAGGTCGGCGCCCTTGGCGTTGGAGATGATGCGGGTGGTGGTGTAGAGGCCCGTGCCACGCTTCTCGGCGTTGTCGATGATGCGCTTGAGGGTGTTCTGGTCGACGAGCAGCTTACCGATCGAGACCAGGCCATCCTGCTGGGGCGGCTGCTGGGCCGCGGGCTGGGGGCGCGGAGCCATGGGTTGCGGCTGCGGAGCCGGGGCCTGCATGGGCTGAGGCGCCTGCATCATCGGCTGGGGAGCGATGGGCTGAGGGGCGGGGGCCGGAGCGGGAGCCGCCGGAGCCCCCCCTAGCTCGAAGCTGTCGAAGAGGGAGTCGAGGGCGTTGTCCACGCCGTCCGGGCCGAACAGCGAGCTACCGGGAGCGGGAGCGGCCGCCTGCTGCTGGGGCTGGGGTGCCTGCATCGCCGGCTGAGCGGGCGGGACCCGGTGCTCGGCGTGCATGGGCTGGTGGACAGGGGGCTCGGGGGCGGCGAAATCCACGCCGGCGAACATGTCCCCGTCGATGGCGCCGAGCAGGTCGTTTTCGATCCCGGCGAGGGGATCGTCGTTGGTCAGAAAGTCCTCATCGGGAGGAGGGGCCTGGACCTTGGGCTTCTTGGCCAGCGAGGCGCCCTTCTTGGGCGCGCCTGCGGCGGTCTTCTTGCCGCCACCCGAAGCCGGACGCTTCTTGGGCTCCTCTTTCTTCTTGCCGAATCCGCCGAACAGGCTTGCGAAAAGACTCTTCTTCTCCGGCTTCTTCGGGGGTTTGCGAGCTCCCATGTATGACCAACGCTCTCCTAAAAGGCCGACCAATGCGCCGGCAGCGCTAACAGCCTTCCCTATGATACCCCGAACATGCGAAAAAAATCATTAAGGAGCGGCGGCCCGAGGGCCGCCGCCTGGACTTACCGGTCGCGGACCGCCGCGCCGTATGCTTCCTGAGCGCGTTCGACGATGCGCCGGTGCACGGGCTCGACCTCTTCGTCGCTCAGGGTCTTCTGGGGATCACGATACCGCAGCCGCAGGCCCAGGCTGACCTTGCCTTCGGGGACCTGGGGGCCCTGGTAGCGGTCGAAGACCTCGACGGCCTCGAGCAGCTCGCCGCCCATCTCGCGCACGGTCGCCACGACGGACGAGGCCATGGTCGTCTCGGGGACCACCAGCGCCAGGTCACGCAGGACCGCGGGGATGCGGCCGAAGGCGTGGAAGTGGCGGTCCTCGGTAGGCACGACGGCTTCGAGGGCCTCGAGGCTGAGCCATGCCACGGCCGCACGGCCGCCCACCGGCAGGTCGTACGCCGCGTACACCTCCGGGTGCACCTCGCCGAGGAAGCCAACGAGGGTCCCGTTGGCTTCCAGACGGGCCGCCCGGCCCGGGTGGAGGGCCGGATCCTCGGGATAGGGGAACACCTGGGGCAGCGGGGTGCCGAAGGCCTCGAACACGCGCTCGACCAGGCCCTTGCCCCAGTAGAAGTCCGCCGAGAGGACCTCGGGCGCCCGCTTCCAGACGCCGGTGGCCTGCTCGCCCATCACCAGGAAGACCACCCAGCGCGGCTCCACGATGCTGCCGTCGGGACGGCGGTGGTAGGTCTTGCCCACCTCGTAGAGGGCCACGTTCGAGATCCCCTGGTAGTGGTTGAAGCGCGCGACCTCGAGGAGGCCGGGCAGCATCGAGGTCCGCAGCATGGCCATCTCGGCGAGCGGGTTGGCGAGGATCACGGCCTCGTCCACCGGGGCCTTGGCCATCTTGAGGGCGGCCTCGCTCGTCAGGGACGGGGTGATGGCCTCGTGCAAGCCGGCGCCTTCGAGGGCGGTCCGGACCCGGCGCACGATCTCCTCGCGGCGGCCGAGGGTGGCCACGCCCGAGAGGGGCATCAGGGTCGCGGGCACCTGCTCGTAGCCCACCAGGCGCGCGATCTCCTCGATGAGGTCGATCTCACGGGTCACGTCGTGGCGGCGCCAGCCGGGCACGCGGACCTGCCAGGGCTCGCCCGAGGCGATCTCGAACCCGATGGCCGCGAGCTTGCGGCGGGCGACCTCCAGGTCGGGCAGCACGCCGAGCACGCGTTCGACGCGCGCCGGGCGCAGGGTGAGGGTCAAGGGCTGCGGGAAGTCCGGGGCGACCTTCTGGTCGACCACGGGACCCTCGGCCTTGCCGCCCGCGGTTTCCGCCAGGAGCTGGGCTGCGCGCGCCAGGGCGAGCACCGTGTGCTCGGGATCCACGCCCCGCTCGAAGCGGTAGGAGCTCTCGGAGCTGAGACCCAGCTTCTTGCCGGTCTTGCGGACGCTCGAGGGATCGAAGTAGGCCGACTCCAGGAGGATGCGCGTGGTCGCTTCGGTCACCTGCGAGTGGGCGCCGCCCATGACGCCGGCGATCGCCTGCGGCCCCTGCTCGTCGGCGATGACCAGCATGTCGGCATCGAGCGTGCGCTCGACGCCGTCCAGGGTCGTGATGCGCTCACCGGCCTGCGCGCGGCGGGGCCGGAGGGTCTTGGGCGCGATCTTGGCGAGGTCGAAGGCGTGCAGGGGCTGACCCATCTCGAGCAGGACGAAATTGGTCACGTCCACCACGTTGGAGATGGCGCGGATGCCCGCAAGCTCCAGGCGCTCCTTCATCCAGTCGGGCGACTCGCCGACCGTGAGGCCCGAAACGACCTGCGCGGCGTAGCGCGGGCAGAGGTCGCTCGCCTCGAGGGTCACAGCCGCCAGGGGCTCGCCGTCGAGGGTGAGAGCCGGCGGCTGCGGCAGCTTGAGGGTGCCGAGGCCCGCGGCCGACAGCTCGCGCGCCACGCCGAGCACCGAGAGGGCATCGGGACGGTTAGCGAGGACGGCCACCTCGATGACGACCCCACCGACGCCCATCACCTGGGCGACGGATACGCCGAGGGGCGTGTCCGGGGGCAGGACCTCGACGCCGTCGACGCCGCCCTCGAGGCCGAGCTCCTTGCGCGAGCAGTACATGCCGAAGCTATCGATGCCGCGCAGCTTGGAGGGCTTGATCTCGAGGCCGTTGGGGAGCTTCGCGCCGCCGAGGGCCACGGGGATGATATCGCCAACCTGGACGTTCTGGGCGCCCGTGACGATCTGCAAGAGCTCGCCGGTGCCGAGGTCGGTCTGGCAGATGCGGAGGCGATCGGCGTTGGGGTGCTTGTCGGCGGCGACGATCTTGCCCGTGACGACCTTCTCGAAGCCAGGGGCGACGCGCTCGATGCCTTCCACCTCGAGGCCCGCGTTGGTAAGGGCCGAGCGGATGGCCTCGACGTCGGTCAAGGGGGCTGCGAAGTAGTCGTTCAGCCAATTCAACGGAATGCGCATATCAGAAACTCCCAAAGTAACGATCGAAGCTTGGCTAGTCCGTCATTCCGGCGAAAGCCGGAATCCAGGGTCGGTTCACATGGTGCAAGCCCTGGACCCCGGCTTTCGCCGGGGTGACGGCGACTCGAGCTTGCCGAGAACTTTACCCCTAGAACTGCTCCAGGAACCGCAGGTGGTTCTCCCAGTACAGCCGGATGTCGGGGATGTCGTACTTGAGCATGGCGATGCGCTCGGCGCCGAGGCCGAAGGCGAAGCCCGTGTAGCGCTCGGGGTCGATGTTGACCGCTGCCAGCACGTTCGGGTCCACCATGCCGCAGCCGCCGATCTCGAGCCAGCCCGTGTACGAGCAGACCCGGCAGCCGGCGCCCTTGCAGATGCACTGCACGTCGTACTCGGCC
>DATNQJ010000551.1:0-2324 GCA_036704085.1 Stenomitos sp. | reverse complement strand
CGATCGATGAGCAGGCCCACGCGGTTGGCGCGCACCGGCCTCAGAGCCCACTCGTCCAGGCAGAAGCGATCGAGGGCATAGCCCTCCACGTACCAGACGTTGGAGCGAGCCCCGAACAGGCTCGCCGCGTTGACGACGTTGGGGTGGGTGATGAGACGATCGGAGCAGCTCGCGAGCAGGTTCGCCACGGGGGTGGCGTCGCCGGCGTAGCCGCCGACCTCGGCGCCGAGGCCCGTGGGCACCACGAGCATGGTGGTGAAGGGGCGACTCATGCGGTGACCTCGACGATCAGGCGATCGCCCTCGACGGCCACGATGGCCCAGCGGAGGGGTGGAGCGGCGATCGCCTCGGCGATGGCGCGCTCCAGGCGCCCCGGATCCAGGGAGTCGGGACGCGGCAGGATCAGGGTCTGAGGGCGGATCACGACGAGCGGGCGGACTTGGCCGGCTTGCTCTCGGCGATGCCGAGGTAGCGGTTCATCGCCGTCCGGATGCGCAGGGCGGCCTGGGTGTGGAGCTGGCAGACCCGGGACTCGGAGACGCCGAGCACCTGGCCGATCTCCTTGAGCGTGAGCCCCTCGTGGTAGTAGAGCGCCAAGAGCTGCTTTTCACGCTCGGGCAACGAGTCGATGGTCTTGGCGAGCTGCTCCTTGAACTCGCGCTCCTCGAGCTGCGAGCTGGGGCCGGGCCGATCGTCGACCATGGTATCGAGCCAGTTGATGTTCTGGCCATCGTCGCCGACCTGCACCAGCTCGTCCAAGGAGAGGAACGGCGAGGTGGCCTGCGTCATCATGCCGTTCAGCTCCTGGCGGCTGATGCCCATGGCCTGAGCGATCTCGTCGTCGTTGGGGTGACGGCCGAGCTGGAACTCGAGCTGCGAGATGGCGCCCGAGAGCTCGCGCGCGCGCGAGCGGACCGAGCGGGGGACCCAGTCCTGGCTCCGCAGCTCGTCGATGATGGCGCCGCGGATGCGGGTGATGGCGTAGGTCTCGAACTTGACGCCGCGCTCCGGGCTGAAGCGCTCGATGGCGTGGATGAGGCCGATGACGCCGTAGCCGAAGAGGTCTTCCTGGTCGATGGTGGGGGGCAGGGTCACCGCGAGACGGCCGACCACGTAACGAACCAGCGGCGCATATTGCATGATGAGCTGCTCACGGCTCGCCTTGTCCCGGTCGGCCGTGAACTTCTGCCAGAGTTGCGCGGTGCTGGTCGCCGCCATCCATCCTCCTTGGGGGTCCGGGGGTCCGAGAGGCTCGAAACCGAGCGGGCACGGGGGCCACCCTCCCCGATTATACCCTACTGGTCGTCGGCTTAGTCTTCCCGGCCCATCTGCTGGACGACGCGCGCCGCCTGGGTGAGATCGACGGGCACGAAATCGCTGGGCTTGGGCACGGTCGCCTCCAGCGTCCGCTCGTCGGGAGCGGCGTCCGGCAGGGTCACGTCGAAGCCGCGCCCCTTGGTGGGCGCCGGGTCCGGCATCACCGAGGAGGCAAGGTAGTTGAACCCGAAGCCGATGAAGCCACCCACCAGGCTGGCCATCAGCGCGCGGATGAAGGCCGTCTCTTCCGAGACGCCCGAGAAGCGGGCCACCGCGAAGATGACCAGGCCGCTCATGACTCCGAGGATCATTCCCCAGTTCCGCTCCGCCATGGCTTAGAACCCTCGTACCATCTTGTTCTTGCGCGCGATCTCGCGCTGGAGGGAAAACACGTAGCGAATGAGCTTGCTCCGCAGGCTCTCGTCCATCTTGCCGAAGTCCAGCCCCATCGAGTAGCGGACGCCCTTGCGCGTGTGCAGGGTCGACGCGCGCATGACGCGGCCGAAGAGCATCACCTCCCCCTCCTCGGGCAGGTCCATCGTCACGCGCAACATGTCTCCGCGCTTGAACTCGACCGGAAAGAGCACCGAGCAGCCCCCACCCGAGATGTCCTGCAGCTCGCCCTGGATCGGCGGGCCGAACTCCCCTTCTTCCTCGTTGAGCTCGGGCTCGGCACAACAGGGCAGGTTGGTCTGCACCCGCACGAACTGGCGGCGCTGCACCCGCTGGATCTCCTCGGCGAGCGGCATGGCGAGCGTCAGGCCCGACTCGTTGCTGACCACCACGGCGCAGCGCAGGGTGTAGATGGCATCCGGCATGGTGAGGGTGATGGTGAGCTGGTCGACCTCGACCGGGATCTTCACGCCGTGGCGTTGCGGCAGGCCGGTGTCGAAGGTCTTCTGGCCCACCTCGGTCACCACGGCCGTGCACTGGACCGTCCGGTGCCCGACCGGGACCAGCAGCTGAAGGGTTTGGCCTGCCTGAATCGGAACCTTCATGCCGCCCTC
>DATNQJ010000550.1:0-4467 GCA_036704085.1 Stenomitos sp. | reverse complement strand
GGTGAGCCCCAGCTTCACCCAAGCCGTGTTCGTCTCGTAGGCCAGATCGGCCGCACCCGGGCGGTAGGCGTTCGGGCTGCTTGCGGGGTAGAGGTCGGCATAGGACTTGCCACCTCCCACGGTGGGCATCCGGGAGGTCTTGTAGGCGTAGCCGCCAAGACCGCTGAACCAGTCCCCGCCGTAGGAGAGCGTCCCCGAGCCCGCAAGGCTCCCATAGGAGCCGTACTGGAGGTTGAGGTCCGAGCCCCAGCCTTTCTTGGGGGCCTTGGTGACGACGTTGATCATGCCTGCCATGCTGCCGGCATTTTCCACGTCGTAGGGACCCTTCAGGACCTCGACCCGCTCGACCTCCCCGAAGTCGATGTGGGAGGCGGGTGGATCCATCCGGCCGCCGCAGCTGCCGTACAGGCGCTGGCCGTCCACCAGGACGTTGAGGTTGTCCCGCGACTGTCCGCGCAGGACGACGTCGTTGCCAACGGCGGCCTTGCGGATGAAATCGAGGCCGGGCACGTACTTCAGTGCCTCACTCAGGTCCTTGGCCGGCGTTTCCCGGATGTCCCGACCCTCGATCCGTTGACGGGTGGATGAGACGGCCGCGCCTTTGACCACGACCTCATCGACGGTCAGGGTCTCGGCCACGGCAGGATAGCTGCCAACCACGAGCGTGGCGGCGGTGGAAAGAAGCAATGGTGTTTTCATCAGGTCCTCTTGACGCATGGAAACAGCGTCGATCGCCGCACCTCCCTTCAGGGAGCGCGACGCCGATCGACGGTGGATGACGGGGCAATCAGCCCCGGCGCCAGGGGGGACGGTCAGGTGGAATCAGCAGGGGGCTCCGGTACCGCGCCATGGCGGCAGGGAGCAATCGCTCGGTCGAGCCATGCCAAAGGAGAGGGCGCATAGCGAGCAGAAACGGCGGCATCATCCGGACGGTGGCGGCCATCGCATCGGTCGACGGGTCGTTATCCGACATGCCGCAGGTGCCCCTGGTGCAACAGGTAGCACCCGGAGCGCAGGTACAGTGGTCGCCACAGTGGCACGTCATCGGTACGGCCGTCTGTCGGACTCCTGCCTCCGGAGAGGGCAGTTGCAGGTCGAATAGACCCATGACGATGACGGCCATGAGGATGAGTAACTGGCGAATGAGGGGCTTCCACTGCATGGAGTGGGCATATTACCGAGGATTCATGCCCCCGTCATCCGTACATTCTACCGAGCGCTCGCACTTTCCCCTGCTGCTAGGCGCTCTAAACTAGGTGAAGCGCGTAGTAGGCCCCGATGACGAGGAACACGGCGGCGGTCTTGATGAGGGTCATGGCGAAGATGTCCTTGTAGGACTCTCGATGCGTCAGCCCCGTGACGGCCAGGAGCGTGATGACCGCCCCGTTGTGGGGCAGCGTGTCCATGCCGCCGCTCGCCATCGAGGCCACCCGGTGCAGGACCTCCGCGGGGATGCCGAGGGCCGACGCCCGGGCCAGGTAGGTTTCGGCCATGCTCGCGAGAGCGATGCTCATGCCGCCCGAGGCCGAGCCGGTCATGCCGGAGAGCGTCGTGATGGTCACCGCCTGATTCACCAGCGGATCCCCGATGGCGTGCGCCATCCCCGCGGTCACGGCCTTGAAGCCGGGCAGGGCCGCGATGACTGCCCCAAAGCCGTACTCGGAGGCCGTGTTCATGGTGGCGAGCAGGGCACCGCCCACGGCCACGTTCATCCCCGCGTTGAACTTCGAGCGGATGCTGCGGAACGCGAAGGCCGCGACCATCAGGATGCCGATGAGGAGCGCACCCTCGACTGCCCAGACGGCATTGAGCTTCGAGATGTCCAGGGGCTCCGTGTGCGGGAGGTTCGGAATGGTGTAGGTGGTGCCGTAGGCGTTGGCGATCGCCACCGTGAACAGCCGGTTCAGCACCCCCACCACCACCAGGGGCAGGAGGGCGATCGCCGGGTGCGGCAGCGCCTCGTCGAAGGCCGCAGGCTCGTTGACGAGCGACGTGCCGTAGCCTTCGCCGTTGCGAATCGCCTTGCGGCGCTGGCGCTCGAGGTAGGTGAGCCCCGCGATGAGGACGAAGGTCGCCCCGATGGTGCCGAGCCAGGGCGCGGACCAGGTGGTCGTCTTGAAGAAGGTCGTCGGGATGAGGTTCTGGATCTGGGGCGAGCCCGGCAGGGCGTCCATGGTGAAGGTGAAGGCCCCCAGGGCGATGGTGCCCGGGATGAGTCGTTTCGGGATGTCCGCCTGCCGGAAGAGTTCGGCGGCGAAGGGGTAGACGGAGAAGGCGACCACGAAGAGCGAGACGCCGCCGTAGGTCAGCAGAGCACAGACCAGGACGATGGAGAGCATGGCCTTGCCGGCGCCGACGAGGCGGATGACGGCCTTTATGATGGACTTGGAGAAGCCGGAGAGCTCGATGAGCTTTCCGAAGGTGGCTCCCAGGATGAAGACCGGGAAGTAGAGCTTTATGAAGCCGACCATCTTCTCCATGTACACGCCCGAGAAGTAGGGCAGCACGTGGCTCGGGTCGCTCAGGGCGACGGCCATGAGGGCGGCGACCGGGGCGAAGAGAATGACGCTGAAGCCGCGGTAGGCCACGGCGATCAGGAAGGCCAGGGCGGCGAGGGTGATCAGGATGCTCACGAGTCCTCCAGATGGCGGTTTGCTCCCCGAACGACGGGGTTTACCTGTGGCTCTCCTTTGTAACGCTCGTCCGTTACGGATGCGTAACAAGCTTGGGCTCGTAAGACCTTCATGCAATCGGGCCCCGCTCCAGCGGAGCGGGGCCCGATTGTGGCGGGAAGTGAGGCTTAGAGGATCAGGCCGCCGTCCACGCTGAGGACGTGCCCGTTGATGAAGTCCGAATCGTCCGACGCCAGGAACAGGTACGCCTTGGCGATGTCCGCCGGCTGGCCCAGCCGGTTCACGGGCGTCTTCTCGGCCATCGCCGTGAGAACCTTCTCGGGCATGGCGGCCGTCATCTCGGTCTGGATGAAGCCCGGGGCCACGGCGTTGGCCGTGATGCCCTTGCGGCCCAGCTCGCGGGCCCAGACCTTGGTCATGCCGATGACCCCGGCCTTGCTCGCCACGTAGTTGGTCTGGCCGAAGTTGCCGTACAGCCCCACCACGCTCGACGCGTTGATGATCTTCCCCTTGCCCTGGCTCAGCATCTGGTTGAGCACGGCCTGGGTGGCATTGAACACGCCCTTCAGGTTCACGTCGATGACCCGGTCGAACTGCTCCTCGGACATCTTGGCGAGGGTCGCGTCCATGGTGATGCCCGCGTTGTTGATGAGCACGTCCAGTCGGCCCCAGCGCTCGACGACGCTGGCGACCATGGCGTCCAGCTCGGCCCGGTTGGTCACGTCCAGCCCCACGCCCATGGCCTCGCCGCCCGAGCGCTCGATCTCGTTGGCCACCTCGACGGCGGCGTCGGCGGCGCGATCGCAGACCACCACCTTGGCTCCCTCGCGAGCCATCAACAGGGCCGTTTCCCGGCCGATGCCCCGGGCCGCCCCCGTGACGACGACTACCTTGTCCTTGACGCGCATGTTCTGGTCCTTTCGAAATGGAATGCCGGTTGTCCGGGATAACAGCCATCGGGCAACCGCTTTGCTGCCCATCAGTATCCCATATCCGGTGTTACATGGCTGTTACGGCTGCTCGTTACGCCTCAGGTCGGCTGGTAGAGGGCTCCTGGGCGAGAAGGTCCGCTTCCTGGCGGCTCCAGGTATAATGTAGGGTCCATTTTCTAGGAGGAAAGACCGTGACCGTGAGCGCCGAACCCAACGTCCATCTCATCAAGGGGGATCTGCCGCAAGAGCTGTACGAGGCCTACGCCAAGAGTGCCTTTTTGTGTGCCGACACCGAGACCACGGGGCTCAACCCCCATCGCGATCGCCTGTGCCTGGTCCAGCTCTGCAACGAGGACGGCCTGACGACCGTGTTACAGGTGACCTCCTACGACATGCCGAACCTGGTCAAGCTGCTCGAGGCCGAGCGTCCGCTGAAGCTGTTCCACTTCGCGCGCTTCGACCTGGCCATGCTCCGTCAGCACCTGGGCGCCAAGATCAATAACGTGTACTGCACCAAGGTGGCGAGCAAGGTCGCCCGGACGTGGGGCGGCAAGCACGGTCTCAAGGACCTGTGCTCGGATCTGCTCGGCGTCACCCTCGACAAGAGCGTGCAGACCAGCTACTGGGGCGCGGACGACCTCACGCCGGCGCAGCTGACGTACTCGGCCAACGACGTGAGGTACCTCATTCCGCTCAAGGAGAAGCTGGACGTGATCCTCAAGCGCGAGGGCCGCTACGACCTGGCCATGGCCTGCATGCGCCACCTGCCGGCCCAGATCCAGCTGGATCTCGGCGGCTGGGAGGATGTGTTCGCGCACTAGGGCATTAGGGCACCTATCAGGTCCGCGTTAGAGCCCTTTTACCTGGTAGTTGCCCGTCATCCCGGCGAAAGCCGGGATCCA
>DATNQJ010000549.1:0-2099 GCA_036704085.1 Stenomitos sp. | reverse complement strand
CTTCTGGCCGCGGCGGTCCACCGACATGATGTAACCGCGCGAGCGATCTTCCTCGGGGTAGAGCTCGGGAACCTCGGCGTCGAAGATGCGGATGATCTCATGCGCCACCCGCTCGGCCACGTGCGGCTGGGTGATGACGATGAAGTCGTCGCCGCCGATGTGGCCCACGAAGTCGCCGGGATTGTCGACCACCTGCACCGCCTGGTTGATGGTGCCGGCGCACAGCTGGATGACGCGATCGCCCTGCTCGAAGCCGAACTTGTCGTTGAAGGCCTTGAAGTGGTCCAGGTCGATGTAGAGCACCGCGAGCTGCTCGTTGCGGCTGATCCGGCGCTGCACCTCGGCCTCGATGCAGAGGTTGCCGGGCAGCTTGGTCAGCGGGTTCGCGTTCTGGTCGTTGAACTTCATGATCTCGAGCGACTCGGCCATCTGGTTGAAGGCCTGGGCCAGCTGCTCGAGCTCATCTCCCGACTCGACGGTCACTCGGCCGTCCAGCTTGCCCTGCGAGATGGCCGAGGCCTGCTCGGCGAGGTCCCGGATGGGGTTGGTGATGGTCTTGGACAGCAGGGTCGCCACCAACGAGGCCAGCACCGCGCCGACGAGCACCAGCACGAAGATCAACAGCTGCGCCTGACGGGCGAGGGTCTGCATGGGCTCCTGGGGCTCGCCGATGAAGAGCAGGCCCACGAACTCACCATAGTCGCCGAACAAGGGGGCGAAGGCGGCCATGTATTCATCCGTGCCAAAGCGGACGTTCTGCTTGGAGACGTCCCCCGTCTCGCGCAGCTGGTGCACGACCGAGAGGGGCAACTCGCCCTTGAGGCGGGCGCGACCCTCGGGACGGATGGTCTGAGCGAGCCAGTGGCTGGTGCGGGAGTTGCCGCCGGCAATCCCGACTTCCAGGCCCGTGATGCCCTTGATCTGATCGACGAAGGTCTGGTCGAGCCACGAGCCGACCATCACGGCGCCCACGACCCGGTCGCCGACCTTGACCGGCGCGATGCCGCGAATGGCCAGGCCACGATCGCCGATGGGCTCGACCCCCTTGACGGTCTCGTTGGCGAGCGCCAACTGCACGCCGGCGCTCACGAGCTCGGAGACGTCCTTGGGCATGCCGCTCTCCTTGAGCGAATGGCCGTCGGCGTCGAAGACCCGGACGATGCGATTCTTGGGAAGCAGTTCGAAGAGGTCGTTCACGGCCTCATGGCCGGTCTGGCCGTGAGCCAGCACGAAACGCAGCGCCCGGGGATTGCTCGCCAGCATCTGAGCCGACGCCAAGGCATCCTGGGCGAAGTAGTCGAAGGTATGGAGCGTGACCGCCACGTCATTGTCGAGCCGCTTGCTGGCTTCGGCGTGCATGCCCTTGGTCGTCATGACCGACGCGACCAGGGCCACCAGGACCAGGAGCGACAGACAGACGAGGGTGAAGACACCGGCAAGCTTTACGGCGATGTTGATCCGCATGGGGGACCTCCGAGGCACTTGTCCGCTGCTTTAGTTATTGTAACGGCTCCTTAAAAGCTGAAGCGGTTTAATTCAAAATTAACCCCATAATCATCACAATTTTTTCACCCCGGACAGGAACGGGGGACGAAGCCTTACGGGCGGCTTGGTGGCGGTGGCGCGCCCCGAGCGGTTATACTGGCAATAGAGACGACGACGTCACGTCCTCCCCCACGAAAGGGCTCTCATGCACTACGCCAATAACTTACTGGAGACGATCGGCCACACCCCCCTGGTCAAGCTCAACAAGGTGACCCAGGGCATCAAGGCGACCGTCCTTGCCAAGGTCGAATACTTCAACCCGGGCGGATCCGTGAAGGACCGGCCGGCACTCAAGATGATTCAGGACGCCGAGGAGCGCGGTCTCCTCAAGCCGGGCGGCACCATCGTGGAGCCCACCAGCGGCAACACGGGTGTCGGCCTCGCCATCGCCGCGGCCATCAAGGGCTACCGCTGCGTCTTCACGATGCCGGACAAGATGTCGAAGGAGAAGCAGGACGCGCTCAAGGCGTTCGGCGCGCAGGTGATCGTGACGCCCACGAACGTCCCCGCGGAGTCGCCGGACAGCTACTACTCCGTCGCGAAGCGCATCGCCG
>DATNQJ010000548.1:0-3301 GCA_036704085.1 Stenomitos sp. | reverse complement strand
TAACAAACCGTCAAGATCCAACAAGCAGTCAGGGCTTCGAGGCAAGGGGGGCCCTCGGGGGGCAAGCCGCATGGGGAGCCCATAAAAGCTCGCTCCTCTGGGTATAGTTCAAGCGCTCGGAGAGCAACCTCACGAAAGGATTTGCCATGCGCCGACATGCCCCGATTCTCCCCCTTGTCGCCTGTTTGACCGTCGGCCTGGCCGGCTGTGACGTCGCGAACACTCTCGACGTGCTGCCCGGCCTGAAGAACGTTCGCCTCAACAGCCAGCAGCAGACGATCGCCAACCAGCTGATCACCGACGTGGTGGCGAACGTCCAGGCTGCCACCGACCTCGACCTCGCTGCCCTCTACACGGCGTCCGGCGGAACGGCCGGGTACCGGATCACGCACGCGACGCCCAACAAGGAGGCCGAACAGAAGCGGGAAAATCAGCTCAAGGAGCGCGTCAAGCAGCAGTTCGCGAAGCAGCGGGGCAACATGAAGACCACCGCGGTCTCGACCGCCTCGGTGACGGTCGATGGGGTGGACTGCGTGGCCACCACGACCCAGTTGCAGTTCACCCGCGGCGGAGTCACCCAGAGCCATACCGTGATCCGCACGGTCGATCCGGACGGCGATCTGGTCAAGCTGGTGGGCGATATGACCCGCAGCTTCAAGAATGGCATGGCCTTCAAGGCCCACCGGGAGCGCACCAACGCGGCCGATGGATCCTACACGGCCCTCTTCCACTCCGAGACGACCTTCAAGGGCAAGTCACGGATCGTGGACTGGACCCGCACCGGCACCGCCGACGGCACCGAGACCGGCACGGGCACGATCCAGCGGGCTGACGGCAGCAAGGTCACCATCACGATCACGCGGACGGCCGAGGGCGTGACCGTCACCAAGACCGAAGACACGTCGGCCAAGGTCGGCGTCGAGGTCTCCCAGACCGACGACAGCACCGAGGTGAGCGCCACGATCATCGACGGCACGAGCGGCACCGCCGCGGGCACCATGACCGTCGACAGCGAGGCCACCGAGCCCGCCGCCGAGTAGCCACCGCCAAAAGGAAGCGCCCCCGCCACGGCGGGGGCGCTTTGCCTTAGGACTGCCGCTTGAAGAGGCGGACTAGCTGATACCCGAGCGACCGCTGTCGCTTGAGGGCCGCCTTGGCCTGCTTGAACTCCGCGAGCGCCCAGGCCTGCTGGTCGCGCCGCGAGCCGCCGTCTCCGAGCGAGAAGGCGATCTGCTCGGCCGTCAGGTCGCTCAGGCGCTGGCGGGCGAGGGCATGGTCCGGGGCCCGCAGGAGGGCCTGACGGTACTGGGCGATCGCCCACTCACGCTTGCCGGCCGACGCGTAGACCTCCCCGATCCGATAGACGGGCTCGGCGTCTTGCGGATCGCGGTCGAGCAGGTAATGGAACTGGACGAGGGCGTCGTCGTATCGTCCGAGGTCATTGAGCAAGGAGCCGAAGGCCAGCCGGGTCACGCGCCAGTCGGGCTGGTGCGAGAGCGAGGCCTCGAACTCCTTCACGGCTTCCTCCTGGCGACCTTCTTCCGCCAGGAGCACGGCCGCATCGAGGTGGACCTGAGCCGGTTCGGGGGCTTTCTTCTTACGCCAAAACCACACGGGTGTTCATCCTTCGCGACGAGGGGGGCTTCCACTATACCCGGAAAGGGGTTAGAGGCTCACCTTGGCCTCCATGACCTTCTTGCCGGTCGGGGTGATGGCGAGGCCTCCGCAGGCCGTCTCCTTGTAGGCGGCGGGCATGGCCTCGCCAATCTCCTTCATGGCCGCGATCACCTCGTCGGGCGGGATGAAGCTCTCGATGCCCGCCAGCGCCATCTCGGCCGCGACCGTGGCCATGGCGCTGTACATGGCGTTGCGCTTGATGCAGGGGACCTCGACCAGGCCGCCGACCGGATCGCAGGCGAGGCCGAGGGTGTTCTTGACGCCGAGGGCCATGGCGTGGACGACCTGACGGGGCGTGCCGCCCGCGAGCTCGCACGCGGCTCCGGCGGCCATGCCGGTGCTGACGCCGACCTCGGCCATGCAGCCGCCCTTGGCGCCCGAGATGGTCGAGTTGTTGGCCATCACCATGCCGAGGCCCGCCGAGACGAAGAGGGCGTTGACGATCTGTTCGGGCGTGCTGCCGAGGCGCTGCGAGGCGCCCCACAGGGTCGCGGGCACGATGCCCGAGGAGCCCGCCGTCGGGGCGGCGACGATGCGCTCCATGCCGGCGCTGCACTCGTTGACGGCGAGCGCGCGGGCCGCCATCTGGGCGGAGATGGGGTCGAGCAGCTTGGGCTGGTGGTGGGCCATGCGGAAGCCCGTGCCGCTGACCAGGCCGCCGAGACCGGTCTTGGCGGTCTCGGTGCCCCGCTGCATGGCCTCTTGCATGATGCTCCAGCGCGCGAGCATGGCGTCGTAGACGAAGGAACGCGGGAAGCCCGAGGTCTGGATCTCGTAGCGGAGGGTCACCTCGCCGATGCCGACCTCGAGGGTCTCGGCCAGGGCGAGCAGGTCGGCGATGGTGGAGAACTGGAGCTCCTGTTCGGTCATGGGGGATCCTCCTTAGCTGAGCTTGGGCAGGTAGCGGACCATCTTCATCTCGGGCAGCTCCGAGATGGCGGCGAGGGCCGCCGTCGGGATCTCGTGGTCGCCCTCGATGGTCATGAAGGCGTCCTTCCCCTTTTGCTGGCGCGCCACGTTCATGAAGGCGACGTTGATCCGATGCTCGGCGAGGATGTTGGTGACCCGCAGGATGACGCCCGGCGTGTCCGCATGGACCGTGACGAGGGCGGGGAACTCCCCGCTCAGGCGGACCTGGTAGCCGTTGACCTCGGTGATGGCGACGTTGCCGCCGCCGATGGAGGTGCCGATGACCTGGATCTTGTCGCCGTTGGCGGCCTCCAAGCTGAGGCGGGCCGAACACGGGTGGATCTTGAGGCCCAGGTCGGCCTTGCCGATGGTCACGTCCATGCCGGCCTCGATGGCGCGCTCGTAGGCGTACCGGACGTCCGGATCATCCGTGGCCATCCCCAACAGGCCACCGACCAATCCCTTGTCGGTCCCGTGGCCCGGTCCGGTCTCCGCGAAGGAGCCGTGGAGTTCGATCTTGGCGCGCTTGGGGGTGGCGCCCAGGATCGTGCGGGCAAACGCCCCGATGCGGACCGCACCCGCCGTGTGGGAGCTGGACGGTCCGACCATCACCGGTCCGATGATGTCGAAAACGCTCTTGTAGTTGCTCATGGATATCCTCTGCAGCAGCGTCGCGCTTAGGTCGCGACCATTAGGACCATGCTACCACATCGTC
>DATNQJ010000547.1:0-5607 GCA_036704085.1 Stenomitos sp. | reverse complement strand
GCGGCGTTGATCTGCTCGACGGCCAGCTGCGCCCCGTTGTAAACGGACTCGCCCTTCTCCGCATTGGTCCCCGAGGCCGGAGCGATGACGCCGACCTTGATGGTGTCCTCGGACGAGGCCCCGAAGGTCCCGGGCGGCACGAGGAAGCATCCGGCGAGCGACAGGCTCGCCGCCGTCAGTGCGAGGTAGGAACCGATCGCCCGCATGTCCAACCTCCTAGAATCCCTGGCTGATCCGGAGCATGAAGGTCCGGCCCAGGCCCTGGTAGTCGACGCCGCCGTAGCCCGGCTGCGCATAGGCCGCATCGAAGACGTTGGCGATCTTGAAGCTGAGCACGGCCTCCTTATCGCCGAAGAGGTAGACGTCCCGGCTCGTCAGCGTCAGATCGGTCACGAACGACGGGGGAAGGGCGTAGGCCTCGTGGCCGTTGATGGCGTAGTTGGCCTGACTCGAGGGCACCCAGCCCACGTAGCGCTCCTCGAGGAACCAGTTGGCAGGCAACGACCAGAGGCGCGCGCCCACGCCCGCATTCACCATCCAGGCGGGATAGGGCTCCGGCACGCCGTCGGGATCCGGGAACCCCGTCGGCAGCGTCGGCACCGTGGACTGCAAGGACGTGTTCACCAGGCCATGCAGGAAGCTCCAGCGCCACTTGAGGGACGCCTCGACGCCCGCGGAGTCGAGCTGGCCCAGGTTGACGGCGTACGGGTTGCCGTTGCGCGTGAAGAAGCTCACCTTGTCCGCGACGTGGGTGTAGTACACGCTGCTCGAGAGGTCGATGGCACGGCTCGGGGCGTAGGCGATCGCCCCCTCCAGGGTGCTCGCGCGCTCGGGTTTCAGGTCCTTGTTGCCCAGGATATCCCCGAAGAGCAACGGCTTGCCGTAGAGCTGTGGGGCGGACGGCGCCTTGAACGACGTCCCGTAGAGGGCCTTGGCCGTCATCGACTCGTTGAGTCGATACACCAGGCCCAGACGCGAGCTGAGGTTGTTGCCGTAGACGTTGTGCACGTCGTCGCGCAGGTTCATGGTGACGCCCAGGTCGTCGGTGGGATAGTAGATGCCCTGCACGAAGCCCCCGACGTTGTCGAGCTGGACCTGGCTTCCCGGCTCACCGTCCGGCACCGTCTGGCCCGCCCGGCTGCCCGACGTGAAGACGTCGAAGTAGCTGGGCAGCTCCTGGGTTGCCCGGTTCCAGTCGGCCCCCACCGTCAGCATGTTGCGATCGTCCAGCGACCAGGTGAGATCCGTCGAGGCATCCCAGCCCTCGGTGCTCAGCTTGCGCTGGAGGTAGTAGTCGCTGCGATCGATGCTGATCCGGTCGTCGGCGGTGGGGTTGCCGAGCGAATAGGCCAGCGCGCTGGCGAGCGTGAACGCGCCGCCCAGGGCCTGCCGGGCCTGGGCACGAACGTACCGGTTCTCCTGAGAGATCCGGTTCTGGTGCGTCAGGGGCTTCCAGTCCTGGAACTCGCCCCCCGCGTCGAGGCGCTGGTACGAGCCGTCCATGGAGACGTCGAGCCCTCCCAACGGCTGCATGCTCACCCGCCCGAAGAAGGATCCCGGGCTGCTCAGGTCGTTCACCGACGCCAGCTTCCCCGCCTTGGTGAGGGACGCGATCTGGGGGCTCGTGCCGGCCACCTTGAGGCCCGAGTGGTCGTTCCGGGCCAGGGATCCCCCCAGGGACAGATCCAGAGACGCGAGATCCTGGGCCGTGCCCACCGTGAGGGCCCCGTTCTGGGAAGGCAGCGCCCCGCGGATCCCCGCATTGGCCTCCAGGCGAGTGCCATCCAGATCCGCCGCCCGCTTGGTTACGACGTTGATGACGCCGAGGAAGGCGTCCGCGCCGTACAGGGCCGAGGCCGGCCCGCGGATGATCTCGATGCGCTTGACCAGGTGAATGGGGATGAGCTCGGGCCCCAGCCAGTTGGAGCCGTCCGGGCGATACGGCACCGGCTGCAGGTCGATCATGACCTTCACGATGCGGCTCCAGGACCGCTGCCCGCTCGAGATGCCCCGCACGCCCAGGTTGGGCAAGAGCTGGTCGTCGACCACGTAGAAGCCCGGCACGGCGCGCAGGGCCTCGGCCACCGAGGCGTAGCCCCGCTCTCGGATCTCGTCGGCCGTGATGACGTCGACGACGGCCGGCGCCTCCTGGGTCGACTGGTTGCGCTTGGTCGCAATGCCGACCTGCGAAGTGTTGAAGAGCGCGTCGAGGTCCAGCTCCTCGCCGGCCTCCTGGGCCCGGGCCGGCGGCGCGCAAAGCAGCGAGGCCGCGCAGAACGCGGCCAGGGAGCTTGCGAGCAGGCGGTTGGAGCAGTGGCTCATGAGCGCTCCGGAGCAGGGTGACGATGCGTATATACCCCTACTTGCCCAAACGGCACCATGACGTACGAGGAGCAAGGGCAGCAAGTGGGTTTGAGCACGAGGGGCAGTGGTATAATCGCGATAGCTTGGTTTTCATGTAAGTGGTTACCGGGTGGCCGCCCCCACGAACCGGTTGCCGCCCCATTCGCAGGAAGGAGTCCTATGCCGACCGCGGTCTCTACTTACGGCGCCGAGATCACCTTTAGCCCCAAGTGGTGGAACTACGTGGTCTCGACCCGCATCATGGTCTCGAGCTTCTGCAACGTGGCCCTGGGCAACGAAGACATCGCGGACAAGATCACCATGACGGCCCAGGAGCTCCTGGAGAACGCGGTCAAGTACACCTCCGATCAGGAACAGGACGTGGCCGTTCGCTTCACGGTCCACGAAGGGGAATCGATCACCCTCGAGGTGACCAACACCGCGAGCGCGGAGAGCATCGAAACCCTTCAGGCGCAGCACGCGGAGATCAGCGACGGCGATCCCCTGATGGCCTACCTCCAGAAGATGCAGCGGATTGCCATGAACCCAGGCACCGAGCTCAGCCAGCTCGGGCTTGCGCGGATCCGCTACGAGACCGGAAACGACCTGCAACTGCGGGTGGACGGCAACCGGGTCACGATGCGGGTGGTTTTCGACATTACGAAGGTGGCGTAGATGAGCAAGTTCGCAACGCTGGGCTTCAAGAGCGACAAGGTCCAGATCACCGTCGACGAGCGCGAGGGCGCCATGGTCATCCGGTTCCATGGCCACATCGATGACGCCAACCCGGGCGCCTTCCTCGATCCGGCCCTGGAGGAGATCCACCAGCAGGTGGTGGCCCACCAGCTCGGGGAGGTCGACGCCGACTTCACGGACCTCGCCCTGCTCAACTCCAGCGGCATCAAGAGCCTGATCAAGTGGATCATGCGCCAGACCGAGCTGCCCGAGGCCCAGAAGTACAAGATCCGCTTCCTTTATTCCAGCCGGATCACCTGGCAGCAGACCAGCCTCAAGGCCCTCACCTATCTGGCCCCCAAGACGGTCGTCGCCGTACCGGTGTAAGCCGTGGCACCAGAGCAGGACGTGTCCGCCCTCCAGAACACCCCGGCTCCGGAAGGATCGACCGGGGCGCCGGACTATGCGGCCGTGGCCAACGGCTTCCGCGCCATCAACGAAGCCAAGTCCCCGGAAGACGTGCCCTTCGCGCTCTTGATGCAGTCCATCGGCCTGGTCGGGGCGGCGCACGGCGCCATCGTGTCCCGGGACGGCACGATCATCGCCGCCATCCCCTTCGGCGCGGGCGCCAACCTCCCGATCAAGGACGCCGGGATCTGGGAAGGCGAGCTGGGCCAGGTCCACTCGCTGCCCGTGACGAGCGGCCGGTTGCATACCGCCCTGCGCTTCGCCCTCCAGGGGAACGACGACCTGGCGATGGTGCTCGCGAGCCCCTCGGGCGCCTTCATCGCTCCGGAGCGCCTCTTTGCCATCCAGCTGCTGTCGACCTATGCCGGCAGCCGCTCGCAATACCTCATGGCGCGCCAGGAGGCCGACGAGGCCCAGACCCAGGCCAAGGCCGCCCACGAGCAGCAGATGGAGATGGCCCTCCGGCTCTACGACCTCTACGAAGAGGCCCAGAACCAGGCCATCACCGACGGCCTGACGGGACTGGCCACGCACGCCTTCTTCCAGCAGCGCCTCGCGCAGGAGATGAGCGAGAGCTTCCGGTACCACCACCCGCTCAGCTTCATCATCTTCGACCTGGACCACTTCAAGCCCATCAACGACACCTACGGGCACCAGGCGGGCGACATCGTCCTCAAAGAAGCCTCGGCCATGCTCAAGGCCAAGGTGCGGACCTCGGACCTGGTGGCGCGCTACGGTGGCGAGGAGTTCGCCATCATCCTGCCGCAGACCACCGAGGAGGATGCCTACAACCTGGCCGAGCGACTGCGCCAGGAGCTCGAGCAGATGGAGATCCAGATCAACGCGGATCGCAAGCTCAAGGTGACCGCGAGCATCGGCCTGGCGAGCCGTGGCGAGAACGACGCGACGCCCAAGGAGCTCATCAAGCGGGCGGACATGGCCCTTTATGCCGCGAAGAACGGCGGCCGCAACCGGGTCGTCCGGGCCCAGGGGCCCGCGGCCGAGGCGGTCAACGCCATCGGCGCGCCGCGCAAGGGGTCCCAGGAGATGTTTCTGGCGCTCGCCCGCGCGTTGTCGGCCGCCATCGAGGCCCGCAGCCCCATGCTGCACGGCCACTCGGAGGCCGTCGGCGAGCTGGCGCTGCGCATGGGCAAGGCCCTCGGCCTGCACCCCGACAAGCAAGAGGCCCTGATGATCGCCGGCATGCTGCACGACGTGGGCATGCTCGCGGTTCCAGAGGCCGTCATCCTCAAGCCGAGTGCGCTCAACGACGAAGAGTGGGCGCAGATGAAGTCGCACCCCCAGGCGGGCGTTGCCATCCTCTCGCGCTTCAGCACCTTCGCGGGCCTGCGCGAGGCGGTCCTGTACCACCACGAACGCTGGGATGGCAGGGGCTACCCCGAGGGCCTCAAGGGCGAAGGCATCCCCATGGGCGCGCGCATCCTCGCGGTGTGCGACGCCTATGACGCCATGATCCGCGGCGACTACGCCTACGGCATGGGCGTCCCCGAGAAGGAGGCCGCCGCCGAGATCCAGCGCTGCGCGGGCACCCAGTTCGATCCGCAGCTGGTCGACCTCTTCCTCGGAGTCCTCTCCGGGATGGGACAGCAGGGGGCCTAGCCCATGGCAGGCTCCGTCGATCCCGGCACGGGCGATCGCCCGCGCCGCAAGCGCAAGAAGAAGCCGCAGCTGGGGCCGAACGGCAAGCCGCTCAAGCGTCGCAAGAAGAAAAAGAAGCAGCAGGGCGGCCTCACGGCACCCCTGTTGGCGGCGTTCGGATCCGCCAAGCTGAATCCCTCCGAGTTCGCCGCCAAGTTCCGCTCCAAGAAGGAAAAGAAGACCGACGACCTGCGCGGCACCCTGATGGCCGGGTTCGCCGTGCTCGCCATCCTGCCGATGCTCGTGGCCGTCGTGCTCATGACCCGCATCGCCGAGCAGGGCATCGTCGTCTCCACCGACGAGCTGGCGCGCATCAGCCGTGACGCCCTGACCGAGACCTCGGGCCAGATCGGTGAGCTCTCCAAGCAGCAGCTCGACAGCACGGGCGAGCAGCTCACCGACATCGGGTCCAAGGCGGTCCGCGACACGGCCCAGGCCCTCATCGACACCTCCGAGAAGCGG
>DATNQJ010000546.1:0-13040 GCA_036704085.1 Stenomitos sp. | reverse complement strand
CTCAAGTTCACGGTCCAGGGTGGCATCACGCTGCGCGCCGTGCCTGCGGACGGCGTGCTCCGCATCGAGGTGGAGGACACCGGCCCCGGCATTCCGCCCGCCGAGCTGGATCGGATCTTCGACAAGTACTTCCACATCAAGCGCCGTAAGGAGAAGCCCGAGCATGGCTTCGGCCTGGGGCTCGCCTTCTGCAAGGCGGCCGTCGAGGAGCATGGCGGCCGGATCGGCGTGGTGAGCGACGTCGGCAAGGGCTCCATCTTCTGGATGGAGCTGCCCCTGGCAGCAGAGGCGGCGCTCACGCGCTAGCGGCCACTGGACTCGAGCGCCCGGCCTCATGGTCGGGCGCTTTTGCCTGCCTGGTACCAACAGAGTCTCGCCGGGAAAGACGATTAGTCTTTTCTTATGAGGCTCTCGCTGCTTAAATGACATGGGCCCGCTCGGACGGTCCCTCTCCCGCCGATCCGCGAGGCCGCATGCTCTCCATCCTCGAGACCGCCATCAGCTACGTCCCTGCCCAGCTGGCAGGGCGCTGGCTCCAGGATCCTTCCTCCTTCGATCGACCGCATCACCGGCAGCTCGAGGCTGCCGTCCTGTTCGCGGATCTCTCGGGCTTTACCGCCCTGGCCGAGCGTCAGGCGCGGGCGGGGGCTGCCGGCACCGAGGCCCTCGGCCGCTTGCTCAACGTGGCCTTCGGGCACCTCATCGAGACGGTATGCGCCCACGGCGGCGACATCGTGAAGTTCGCGGGCGACGCCCTGGTGGCGATCTGGGTCCCGGACGCCGCGCACCCGGAGCTCGACCTGGCCGCCTTGCGTGCCGCTCAAGCGGGGCTCGCCCTCCAGGAGGGGCTCGCCTCGAAGGAGGGCCTCTCGCTCCGGGTGGGCATCGGCGCCGGGGAGGTCGAGGTCTACCAGGTCGGGGGCCTGCACGGCGAATGGGAGACCTTTCTGGCCGGAGAGGCGCTGCGCCGGACCGGGCGCGCCGAGGCGGCCGCCCAGCCGGGACAGGTCGTCCTGACGCCGATTGCCTGGGAGCTCGTTCGCGCGCAGGGCGTGGGCTCCCCCCTGCCGGAGGGGGGCGTGCTCCTCGAGTCGCTGCACGGGCCCTACGTTCCTCAGGCGCTGGCCGTCCCCGCCCTGCCCGCCGAGGCCGAGAAGGCCCTGCTGGGGCGTCTCCCGCGGGCCGTCCGCTCGCGGCTGGTCGCCGGACAGACCGACTGGCTGGCGGAGCTGCGCCAGATCACGGTGGTCTTTGCGAACATCCCCGAGCTGGGACAGGCCCCCACCCTGGAGCGGGCGCAGCTCCTCACGCGCACCCTCCAGGCCACCATCGAACGCTTCGAGGGCACCATCAACAAGCTGAGCCTCGACGAGAAGGGCGTCTCCCTGCTCGCGGCCTTCGGGCTGCCGCCGCGCTCCCACGAGGACGATCCCGCCCGGGCCGTGCATGCCGCCATGGCCATGCGCGCGCGCCTCGAGGAGATGGGCGTCCGGGTCTCCATCGGGGTGGCGAGCGGTCGGGTCTTCTGCGGCGAGATCGGCAACGACCGGCGGCGCGAGTACACGGTCATCGGCGACACGGTGAACCTGGCCGCGCGCCTGATGCAGCAGGCCGAGAGCCAGGTGCTCTGCGACGCGGCGACCTTCGAGGCGACCCAGGACCGCTTCCGCTTCGAGGTGCTCGCCCCCGTCCAGGCCAAGGGCAAGACGGGCTTCTTGAGCGTCTTTCGTCCCCAGGGCGAGCTCCGGGCGACGATCACGGCCGGCGCGGAGCTGGTCGGCCGCACCGAGGAGAAGGCCCAATTGCGGGCCGCCGTGCGCGAGCTCCTGGAGTTCGACGCGGGGCGCGTGGTGGTCATCGAGGGCGAGGCGGGGCTCGGCAAGTCGCGCCTGCTCGATTACCTGCTCGAAGAGGCCCGGACCCTCGGCGTGAGGTGCCTGGTGGGCTCGGCGGACGCCATCGAGCGCTCCACGCCCTACCATGCCTGGCGCCCGATCTTTCAGCAGCTCTTGCTGCCGGAGGGCGAGGGCGATCCGGATCGCCTGTTGCAGGCGCTCGTGGCGAGCCTGACGGACGAGCCAGACCTGCTGCGGCTCGCCCCCCTGCTGAATGCCCTCCTTCCCCTCGATCTGCCCGACAACGTGGTGACCGAGCAGATGGTCGGCCAGGTCCGGGCGGACAACACCAACGACCTGCTCCTGCGCATGCTGCGCGGGGCGGCCCCGCTCGTGATCGCCATGGAGGACCTCCACTGGCTGGACACGGCCTCATGGACCTTCTTGCGCGCGGTATGCCAGGCTGGCCTGCCGATCGTCGTGGTGACGACCACCCGCCCCCTGAACGATCCGCAGCTCGGCGAGTTCCGCTCGATCCTCGACGCTCCAGCGGTCGAGCGCATGACGCTCGGTGCCCTGCCCGTCGACGAGGCCCTGGAGCTGGTCTGCCGCCAGCTGGGCGTCCGGAGCCTGCCCGAGCCCGTGGCGGACCTCATCCGGACGAAGGCGGAGGGTCACCCCTTCTTCAGCGAGGAGCTGGCCCTCGCCCTGCGGGATGCGGGGTTCCTGGAAGTCGTGGACGGGGAGTGCCTCCTGACGGCCAGGGCTGCTGATCTCGAGCGCCTGGATCTGCCCAACACGGTCGAGGGCCTCATCACCAGTCGCGTGGATCGCCTGGCGCCCTCCCAGCAGCTCTCCTTGAAGGTGGCGAGCGTCATTGGCCGGGTGTTCGCCTACAGCACGCTCCGGGACATCTACCCCATCCACGCGGACCGGCCCCAGCTGGTGGACTACCTGCGCTCCATGGAGGAGCTGGACCTGACCCTCCAGGCCGTCCAGGAGCCGGACTCCATCTACGTCTTCAAGCACATCATCACCCAGGAGGTCGTCTACAACCTGCTCCTGTTCGCCCAGCGCGCCCAGCTCCATCGCGCCGTGGCCGAGTGGTTCGAGACGACCTACCAGACCAACCTGGCTCCCTACTACCCGCTCCTGGCCCACCACTGGGATCAGGCGGGGGAGACCGACCAGGCGATCGCTTACCTGGAAAAGTCCGGGGTGCAGGCCCTCCGGACGGGGGCCTACCAGGAGGCCCTGCGCTTCTTCGAGAAGGCGCTCTCCTTCGAGGTGGGCGATCGCCGGCGTCGCGGGTCCTGGGAGCACTGCCTGGCCGAGGCCTACATGGGCCTCGGGCACCTGGCGGACTGCGCGGCCCACGTGCGCAAGGCCATGGCCCTTCAGGACGTGCCGGTTCCTTCGGGCAAGCTGGGCCTGATTGCCGAGGTGCTGGCCCTCCTGGTGGAGGAGGTGCGGCACTACCGCATGCGGGAGGCCTCCCTTCCCGGGGCCGCGGAGCGCGAGCGCCTGATCGAGCGGGCCCGGCTCTATCGCACCCTGGGCATGGTCCACTACTATGCCAACGACACGCTGGGCTCCATCCACGCCATCCTGAAGGCCAAGAGTCTCGCCTCGAAGGCTGGTCCCTCGGCCGAGCTGGCGGTGGCGACCGGCGGGCTCGCCGTCGCGGCGGGACTGGTGCCGAACCATGCCCTGGCAGCGTCCTACGTCGAGAAGGCCCTGCAGGGGCTCGATGGCGTGGAGGACCTGAACCTGCGGGCCCAGACCCTGATCCGCGTCAGCTTGTGCGAGATCGCGGTCGGCAACTGGGAGCGGGCGCGCAGCGTCTCCGCGGAGGCGCTCGGCATCTGCGAGCGGCTGGGCGATCGCCGGCAGTTCGACGAGAGCATCGTGCAGCTGGCCCTGGCGCACCGCTACCCGGGTGATTTCCGGGGGGCGGCGGGCCTGTACCAGCGGCTCTACGACATGGCCTCGAGCTACGGCAACGATCACCACCGCAGCTGGGCGCTGGATGGCACGGCCATCATGCGCCTGCGGGAAGGAGCGTTCGACGAGGCCGACCGGCTGCTCTCGGAGGCGTCGACTCTGACCGCCGGCAACCCGGACCCCATGGAGCGGACGAACCACCTGAGCCAGGAAGCCTTGCTCCACCTGCGCCGGGGCGAAGTTGCCTCGGCGTGGCGCGTGGCGAAGACGGCAGCCGAGCTGTCATCGCAGTCCCCGCCGACGGCCGTCTATGCCATCGACGGGCTCTCCACCTCGCTCGAGGTCTTCCTGGCGCTCTGGGAGGAGCACCTCACCGAGCTGTCGGTGTCGGATCGGGAGATGGAGCGGTGGGTCCGGCGATCGCTCGGCATCCTCAAGAAGTTCGCGACCCTGTTCCCCATCGCCCAGCCACGGGCGTGGCTCTTGCAGGGGCGTTACGAGTGGCTCAAGGGCAAGCGCGCCAGGGCCGCGCGCGCATGGACCCGGGCGCTGGCCGAGGCGGAGCGGCTCGGGATGCGGTGGGAGCAGGGCCTCGTGCTCGTGGCGCGCGGACGGCACGGGCTGGGGGCTCCGGGCGAGCTCGATCGTGGGATCGAGCTCTTGGAGCAGGTCGGTGCGCTCGACGACGTGCGCCCTTAGGCGGTGACGCTCGCTCGTTCCTCGGACGTCAGCGCCATGAGGACGGCGCGGCAGATGGCGAGCGGGATGGTGTCCGCGATCGCCTGGTCCATGAACTCCGAGTCGATGCCCACCACCCGGCAGGAGATGCGCTCGGCCGGATCGTCCGGGATGGCGCGGGTTGCGAACCGGTAGCGCTTCTCCAGCGCGAAGACGAGTTCAAAGGCCGCCGTCTTGTTGGTCGAGACCGGGATGGGGCGCTCGGAGTGCGCGAACTCGGGGCCCGCGCCCTCGTGCCCGCACTGGCGGCAGGTCCATGTGTCGGCCTCTCCGAGGGCGACCTCGCCCTCGCAGGGCGTGCCGGGCTTCCAGCCCAGGACCTTTTCGGCGAGCAACTCGTCCAGGGCCAGGCCCGCGACGACTTCCGCCGGGCCTGCGTTCAACGCGACGTCCATGGCACCTCCTTACAACAGGGCGATGTGCTGGGTCTTCCAGGCCTCCCAGAGACGGAGCGCCTCCTGTGAGTCTAGCAGTTTTCGGGCGAGCTCGAGGCCGCTCTCCAGATCGGGGGTGGCCTCGAGGAACCGGAGCTGGGCGGCCACGTTCAAACATACCCGGTCGCGATCGAGTCCGGACTGGCCGTGCAGGACTGCCAGCGTCCGTCTCGCCTGCTCGCCGGGCGTCGTCACGGGCGTGGTCCCCTCCTCGTCGGCCATGAGCCCGAGCTCTCGGGGATCGAGCATCTCGGGGCGCAGGGCGTCGGGCGTGACGCGGAGGTAGCGGGTCCTGTGCGCGCAGTCGAATTCGCCCGAGCCCTCGGGCCCCTGGACCACCAGGGCGTTCGGGTAGCCGAGCCCCTGGACGAGCTGGCCCATGGTCTCCATGGCGTTGCCGTGGAAGATGCCGGTGATCAGCCGCTCGCTCTGGGATAGGTTGAGGTACTTCTCGACGGTGCACAAGAGCGTCCGGAAGCCCAGCTGCAGGCGGATGGGGCGCAGGCCGGCCAGGGGGAAGCAGAGATCGTCGAGGTGGAGGTAGCCGATGCCCAGCTTGTCGAGGCTGCGCTCGGCGAAGCGGGCCGCCTGGTCCTGGCGGTCGACGCCCGAGAGGGGGATGACCGGCATGCCCATGGCCTTCAGGATGTCGAGGACGGTCACCCCGTACTTGGGCGGCAGGGTCTCGCTGCCCGTCAGAGCGATCGAGAAGCCGGCCGCGGAGAGCACCAGGGCGGAGGCGACGGTCGAGGAGAAGGTGCGATCGCGCCCGTCGTAGGGCCCGCCGATCTCGAGGTGGACGGGGCGGTTGGGAGACAGGAGGCGGCTGGCGCCGCGCAGCACGTCGACGAAGCCCCTGAGCTCGTCGACGGTCTCGCCCTTCATGCGCGCGGCCATGAAGAAGGCGCCGATCTGCGCGCTGGTGGCGCGATCGTCGACCATCCACTCGACGGCCTGGGCCGCCTCTTCGTAGCGGAGATCCTGTGCCCCGCGCTTGCCGCGGCCGATCTCCTTGAGGAACGACTGCATCACGGGAGGCTCGGCTGCCTTTCGACCTCCTGGACCATGGCCTGGACCTCGGCCTCCCATTCGTCGATCCGGCCGGCTCGGAAGCGGGCCATGAACTCGGTCTTGAGCAGGGCCTTGAAGACCTTGCCGCGCTTGTCCATCGGCAGGACGCGGACCCGATCCCGGAAGGCGGCGAACCAGGAGAGGGCCGTCCCGTACGCGTCGTCGATCAGCTCGTTGAGGCGATCGCGCACCCACACGGAGTAAGCCGGGCAGGTCCCGCCCGAGGAGACGGCGATCTCGAGGTCGCCGCGCTTGAGCACGGCCGGCATGTAGAAGTCGCAGTTGGCGAGATCGTCGGCCGCGGCCGAGAGGATGCCGCGCTCCTGGGCCGCGCGGTAGAGGCGCGCGTTGAGCGCCTTGTCGTCGGTGGCGAAGATGGCGAGCCGGATGCCTGCGAGGTCGTCCTCGGTGGCCTCGCGCCGGAGGACCGTGGCGCCGGGCAGGTCGCGCGCGAACCCGGGATCGATGAGCGTCACCTGACCGCCGGCCTCGATCATGCGCTTGGCCTTGGGCAGGCCGACCGCACCACCGCCCACCACCAGGCAGGGCCAGTCCTTGATTGCGAGGTTGACGGTGAATAGGTTCATGCGTGCTCCGTTTCTGGGCTCACGATTTGCTCCCGTACCAGCCTAAGGGCTCGGGCCGGGTGAGAGGAACCGGGAAAGTTACTGGATCGACTCACGACCGCGTGATGGCTGGCTCAGCGGCTGGGCGACGGTGGACCCCGGCCTTCGCCGGGGTGACGTAGCGCCTATTCCCGCTCAGCTTGGAAGAGGCGGATCGCCACTCCCGTCATTCCGGCGAAGGCCGGAATCCACCGTTGACACTCGTGGCAATCCCCACTTGCTAGTGGCTGGTCCCCGCCGACCGCGTGGTCTTGTTGTAGACGTTGTACTTTCCGGAGGGCTTGCACATGGGGATGCGCTTGACCTCCTGGAAGGTGGCCGTGTCGTAGACCACCAGGGCACCGTCCTGCTCCCAGATGCTCACGAGCGCGTACTTGCCGTCCCGGGTGAACTCCACGTGCGAGGCCGCCTTGCCGGGCGACGGGCGCAGGACCTTGGCGATCTCGAGCGTGCGCTTGTCGATGAGCAGCATCGCGTCCTTGTTGGGGCTCATCATGGCGTCCGTCCACGCGTAGGGCGTGTTCTCGTGGCTGCGCATGAAGAAGCCGGGCCCCAGCGTCTTGATCTGCTTGATCGTCTTCCAGGTCGTCATGTCGATGATCGAGACGACGCCTTCCTTGAGGTCCGGCGTCGCCATCACCGGGTGGCCCTGGTAGTCCCAGGTGATGCCCGAGCCCAGGTGCGGCATGCCCGGCAGGTCCAGATCGGCCACCTGCTTGCCCGTGTCGAGGTCCAGCACCTGGCCCCACTTGCCCGCGCGGCCCGCACCCATCAGGTGGGTGTAGGACTGGTCGAAGAAGAAGTCGTCCAGCGAGTCCGAGGTGGGAATGCGCCGCACCTTGAAGCTCGGCGGACCGACCAGCATCTCGCCCGAGTTGGGGCCGTAGTCGTGCACCCAGGCCTTCTGCTTGGGCGCCGAGCCGTAGGGGATCTCCCAGACCTCGGGCGTGTCCTTGAGGGCGACGATGAAGCTCTTGCGGGGAGCCGCCTGGTAGACCGCGCTGACCCGGGAGTCCTTGCCATCCAGGCCCTTGGCCGGGATGACCTTCATCAGGGAGAGGTCCTCGGCATCCAGGAGGACGAGGTTGCCGGGCAGGTAGTTGCCCACCAGCACGTACTTTCCGTCATCCGAGACCGCCAGGTTGCGCGTGTTGACGCCCGCGCGGATCTCGGCCACGGTCTTGAGGTTGTAGATGTCGAACTTGCTGATCCAGCCGTCGCGCGAGGCGAAGTAGACAAAGCGTCCGTCCGGCGAGAACTTGGGCCCGCCATGCAGGGCGAAGCGTGTCTTGAAGCGGTGGATGGGCTCCAGGCGATCGCCGTCCAGGATGGTCGCATGGTGATCGCCCGTCTCCACGACCACGAAGAGGTTCTGGAGGTCCGCCTTGAAGCAGGGCTTGCTGGGCAAGCTGCCGGGAGCGTAGTAGACCACCCGCGACTGCCGGATCTCGGCCTCGCCCCAGCGCGGCGCCTCCGCGACGGGCGTGTAGAGGTAGTCGACCAGCGCCTGGATCTGCTCCGTGCTCAGCTGCGGGCTGAAGGCGGGCATCTGGGTGGCGACCCGCCCCTTGGTGACCGTGGCGAGGGTCTCGGACTTGCGGAGGCGCTCCAGGCTCTCGGGCAGTAGCGCAGGGCCCATCCCACCCAGGCGATCGGCGCCGTGGCAGGTGGCGCAGTTCTGCTGATAGATCGCCTGGGGAGTGAGGTCGGCGGCCATGGCGGCGCCCGAGAGGCCGAGGAAGAGCCCGAGCCCGGCTAAGAGTGCCTTCATTTCACACCTCCGGCGACCAAGCCGATTTCCTCGTCCGTCAGGTAGCACGCGGGGTCCTCGGCCCAGGGATCGCCCGTGAGCTGGCGAGCCCGCACGCGGGTGTTGCCGCCGCAGATGGCGAAGTGGGCACAGCTGCCGCACCGGCCCTTGACCTGGCGCGGAAAGGACTTGAGCCGCGCCATGAGGGGATCGCTCGTGTCCGGCCAGATCTCGGAGAAGGGGCGCTCGCGGACGTTGCCGAGGGTGTAGTCCCACCACATGGTGTCGGGGTGGACGTTGCCCAGGTTGTCGATGTTGGAGATGTTCACGCCGGTCGAGTTGCCGCCCCACTGCTCGAGCTTCGCGCGCAGGTGCTCCACGCGCTCGGGGAAGCGCTTCTCGGCCCATTGCAACAGGTACACGCCGTCCGCGTCGTTGTTGCCCGTGACGAACTCCTTGCCGCCGCCCGCGAGCGCGTCCTGGTACGCGGCCTCGAAGAACAGGTCCAGGGACTCGCGCGTGGTGCGGTGGAAGACGTCGTCCTTGCGGTTGACGTTGCCGCGGCCCGCGTAGTTCAGGTGCGAGAGGTAGAACTTGTCGATGCGCTCCTCGTCCATCAGCGTCATCAGCCCCGGGAGGTCCTGGGCGTTGTCCTGGGTGAGCGTGAAGCGCACGCCCACCTTGAGGCCGGCGTCCCGGCACAGCCGGACGCCGTTCAGGGACTCCTTGAAGGCCCCCTGGCGCCGGCGGAAACGATCGTGCGTCTCCTCGATGCCGTCCAGGCTGATGCCCACGTAGTCGTAGTGACAGTCGGCGATCGCCCCGACGTTCTCCGCGGTGATCATGGTGCCGTTGGTCGAGAGCCCGACGTAGAAGCCCATGGCCTTGGCCCGCTTCGAGAGGGCGAAGAGGTCGGGGTGCAGGAGGGGTTCTCCGCCCGACAGGATGAGCACCGGCACCCGGAAGGCCTTGAGGTCGTCCATGACCGTGTTGAGCTCGTCGGTCGTGAGCTCGCCCGGGAACGCCCGGTTGGACGAGATGGCGTAGCAGTGCTTGCACGCGAGGTTGCAGCGGCGGGTGAGGTTCCAGATGACCACCGGTCCGGGCGGGTTGCGCTTGGGCGTGAGGGGAGTGGGGTTCAGCAGCTCCCGCATGTAGTGAGTGACGCGAAACATGAAGACACGTCCTTTCAGGCGTTGAGACGAAGCCCCGTCTTCTTGAGGATGCGGGTGCTGTAGAGGATCCGGTGGCCGCGATCGGCCGCGCCGAGGGCCTGCGCGATGCGCTCGGCCTTCGCTTCGACCTCCTCGCGGCTCTTGCCGTGCAGCATGGCAAAGAGGTTGTAGGGCCACGCCGGAAGGTGGCGGGGCCGGTGGTAGCAGTGGCTGACGAACTCGAAGGACCCGATGAGGGCCCCGAGCTCGTCCACCCGGTCCTCGGGCACGTCCCAGACGGACATGCCGTTGGCCCGGTAGCCGAGGGCGTAGTGGTTAGGGACGGCCCCGATCCGCCGGACCAGCCCGGAGTCCAGCATGCGCCCGAGGCGCTCCTGGACCTCCTCGGAGGTCGTGCCCACCTGTTCGGCCACCGCCCGGTAGGGTTCGGGGCACAGGGGCAGCCCGGCCTGGGTGGCGAGGATGATGGCGCGGTCCAGCTCGTCCATGCTCATGCCTCCAACCTCAGGCCGACGTAGTACTCCTTGAGCTTGGGCATGGGGTAGACCGGATAGCCGGTCTCGGCCTCGATGCGCGCGAGCGTGGCTTCCGCCTCCTCGGGGGTGCCCGTCGCCACCACGAACCACATGTTCAGGTCGTGCTCGCGCTCGTAGTTGTGGGCGATCTCGGGCATGGCGTTGACCTGCTCGGCCACCCGCTCGAAGTCCTCGGAAGGGACCTGCATGGCCGTCAGGATCAGGCTGCCGCCCATGCGCTCGGCGTGGTACATGGGTCCGAAGCGGGACAGGGTGCCGGCCTCGAGCAGGGCCTCGAGGCGGCGGATCAGCTCGTCCTCGGAGAGGCCCAGCCCTTCGGCCACCCGGGCGTAGGGGCGATCGCAGATGGGAAAGCCTCCCTGCAACGCGTTGATGATGGCGCGATCCTGCGAGTCCATGCCTAGGCCCTCGCCATGACGTAGCGGGCGCCCCGTTGCTTGAAGCGCCGGGTGCTGAAGAGCACCTCGTAGGGGATGTCCTTGAGGCCGCACATGTACCAGAGGGTGTCGATCTTGTTCAGGGCCTCGTCGCGGGTCTTGCCGTGGATCATGCAAAACAGGTTGTAGGGCCAGCCGGGCCGCCGTGGCCGGCGGTAGCAGAGGCTCACCAGGCCCGTGGCGGCCATGCGCCGGGCGATGGCGTCCACCTGGTCGTCGGGCACGTTCCAGACGGTCATGGCGTTCGCCTGATAGCCGAGCTCGTGGTGGCGGACCACCACGCCGAGCCGCTTGATGATGCCGGCGTCCAACAGCTCCTGGAGCCGCTGGATGACCTCGTCCTCGCTCATGCCGACGGCATGGCCCACGGCCTCGAAGGGATCCGGGACCAGCGGCAGTCCTCCCTGGATCTCGGCGATGAGCCTCCGATCCTGTTCGTTCAGCTCCATGACAGTTCAAACCCCAGATCGATGTGGTATTCCTGGACCAACGGCAAGTCGAGGACGGGCAGACCGGTTCGCTCCTCGATCTCGTCGAGCACCTCCCGCAGGCGTTCCGGACTCTCGGCCGTCACGACGAACCAGAGGTTGTAGCGGTGCTCCCGCTCGTAGTTGTGGTTGACCTCCGGGTACTCGCTCACCATGCGAGCGATCGACTCCAGGAGGTTTCCGGGCACGGCCAGGGCCGCGAGCGTGCTTGCGCCCAGGCGGTTGGGCGCAAAGACCGGTCCCACCCGGCTGATGGTCCCCTCGGCCTTGAGGAGGCGCAGGGTGTCGAGCACCTCGGCCTCGGTGACGCCGAGCTTCTTCGCGATCTTGGCGAAGGGCCGCTTCACCAGGGGGAGGTCCCGCTGGAAGTCGTTCAAGAGTTGCCGTTCGAGCTGGTACATGGCTTACATCCCGATGCGGCCGGCCCGGACGGTGAAGAAGATGCCGCTCGGCTTGTCGGACTTCAGCTCGCCGATCTTCTCCAGCTTGTTGGCGTCGTAGATCTCCAGGCGATCCTCGTCCCGCACCGAGAGCCAGAGCTGCTCGCCGCGCGGCGTGAACTCCATGTGCAGCACGCCCTTGCCGGGCTTGAAGGTCTTGACGATCTTCCGGCTCGGCACGTCGATCACCTGTACCGTGTCGTTGTCCGGGAAGGCGTAGTTGACCCAGACCTGGCGCCCGTCGGGCCGTGCCACCACGAAGACCGGCTGGCCGTGGGCGGGGATGCGGCCTACCTCGTTCCAGGTCTCGTTGTCGACGATGAGGACCTCGTGGCTACCCACCGCGGGCACCAGGGCCTCACGTCCGGTCAGCGCCCAGCCTTCCAGGTGGGGCATCTTGTAGACGGGCAGCTTCTCCTTGCCCTTGCCGTAGTGGTCGAGCACCCGCTTGACGCCCTTTTCCGGGTTCCAGAGGTCGAGCTTGGCGAGCCCGTCCTCGCCGAAGAGGCCCGCGACGTAGTAGCGGCCGTCCGGCGTGATGCAGGCGTCGTAGGGTTCCTGGCCGATGCCGGGGTACTTGGAGACCTTGGGATGCCGGGGATCCTGGCAGTCGGCCACCCAGATCTCGCCCGCCTCGAAGAGGCTGAAGACGAAGCGCTGGTCCGGCACGTCGATGAGGCCGATGACCTTGGAGGGCTTGCCGCCGTCCGAGGGAACGGCCGGGATCTCGCTCAGCTGCTCCAGGGTGTCGGCGTCGAAGATCTTGATGCCGCCCGGCTCGTAGTTGGAGACGGCGATGAGCTTGCCGTCCTGGGAGATGGCGCCGCCGATGCTGTTGCCACCCTGCACCACGCGCTTGACGAGCTTCATGGTGAGCAGGTCGACCTTGGTGAGGCCGCCGTCGCGGCCGAAGACGTAGGCATAGCGCCCATCCCGGCTGAAGTTGACCGAGGCGTGGGAGAGGTCGCCCAGACCCTCGACGGAGCCGAGCAGCTGGCGGTGGGTGGTCTCGACGATCTGGACCCGTCCGGCAGCGCGCTCGATGACCACGCCGAGGTCGCCCGTGCCGCGCGGAGCCTGCTCGCGCAGGAGGGGGGCGCAGCCGGTGAGGGTGAGGGCCGTGAGGGCGGTCAGCAGCCAGGGTTTAACGCGCATCGGGGAATCCCTTTCGAAGTTGGTCGACGATCCAGGAGGCCTCGGCCTCGCTGAGCATGGGGCGCCAGGGGGGCATGGCCGTGCCCGGCGAGCCGTCGAGGATGATCCGCGCGAGGGCCTGAGGATCCTTGCCCGCGAGGTTCTCGGGCAGGATCGCGGGCCCGAGGCCGCCCTTGAGCAGGAGGCCGTGGCAGGAGCCGCAGTCCTCGCGGACCATGTAGACGATCTCCTTCTGGCGGGTGGTGAGCTCGGGGGCGGCGATCGCCGGGAGCGCGACCAAGAGCGCCAGGGCGCAGCCGACAGCGCCGTGGCTACGCATGAGCGAACCACCCCATCAGGGGCACCCGGTCCGCGAAGGGATCCCAGCGGAGCGTCTCGGCCATCTCCACCACCTGGCCGATGATGATGAGC
>DATNQJ010000545.1:0-2972 GCA_036704085.1 Stenomitos sp. | reverse complement strand
CCGTTCGCCCTGAGCCTGTCGAAGGGGTACGAACGGTTCCTTAGAGGTGTCGGCTGCCCTGGGGCACGAAGATCCGTGCCTGCTTGCCCGCGAGCGTCACGCCGAACCGGCGGCCCGCGACGGTCACGGTCTGCCCGGTGAGCGCATCCACCAGCGTGGTGCCGTCCGTCAGCCGGCTCTCGGCCCGCAGCGGGATCGTCCGGCTCTGGGAGGTGGGGTCGTTGTTGAGCACCACGATGGCCTCGTCGCCGTCCGCCTGGCGGGAGTAGGCGTACACGTCCTCGTCCTGCCACATCTCGAGCTGCCGACCGTGCTGCAGAGCCGGCGACCCCTTGCGGATGGCGAGCAGGTTCTTGACGTAGCCGCGCAAGGGCTCGTTGGCCCCCCAGGCCATGTCGCGCCGGTTGTCGGGCTCCTGGGCGCCCGCCATGCCCACCTCGGTGCCGTAGTAGAGCATGGGGATGCCGCGCACCGTCAGGACGCACGCGAGGGCCAGCCGGAGCTTGTTCAGGTCGCCGCCCGCCTGGGACAGGAAGCGCGGCACGTCATGGTTGTCGAGGAAGGGCGAGAGCATGCTCGCGTCGGGATAGGTGCCGTCCTGGGCGAAGCGATCGCCCAGCTTGCGCATGGAGCCGCCCTTGGCGAAGACGTCCGTGAGCGTGTAGTAGAGCGGGAAGTCGAAGAGGCTGTCGAACTTGCCGTTGCGCTGGTAGCTCGCCACCACGTTCGGGTCGCCGTGCAGGATCTCGCCCAGGGTCAGGAAGCCCGGCCCCTTCTTGGCGTGGGCCGCCGAGGTGAACTGGCTCCAGAAACTCTGCGGGACGTGCTTGAGGGCATCGATCCGGAAGCCGTCCAGATCGAGGCGATCGGCCCAGCTCAGGTAGGTGCCGGTGAGGAAGTTCGCGACCTCGGGCTTCTCCTGGGCGAAGTCGGGCAGGCCGAACAGCGAGCCATTCTCGCACCACCACGGATCGTCCCACTTGCCGTCGGGGATGTTGCCGTTGGTGTGGAACCAGCCCTGATAGCGCGCGTCCTGGGTCGGGAACTCGTAGCCCGCATGGTTGCAGACCACGTCCAGGAGGACCTTCATGCCGCGGGCATGGGCCTTGGTGACGAGCTCGCGGGCCTTCTGGTAGGTCCCGAAGTGCTCCTCGATCTGGCTGAAGTCCTTGGTCCAGTAGCCGTGGTAACCCCAAAGATCCGTGTTGCCGAGCTTGTGGTCGTCGTTGTCGAGGATCGGCGAGACCCAAAGGGTCGTGACGCCGAGATCCTGGAGGTAGTCGAGCTTGTCGATGAGGCCCTGGAGGTCGCCGCCGTGATAGGCCGTGGGGTTGCTCTTATCGACGTTCTGGTCGTTGCTGCGATCGCCGTCCTGGAAGCGATCGAGGAGCGCGAAGTAGATGACGTCGTCCTGCCATGCCTTCAGGGTCGCGCGCTTGGCGGAGACGCTGAGAGACGAGTTTTCGGCAGCCTTGGGAGCCTGAGCCGGCATGCTGCATGCGGTCAGCAGGCTTGCCAAGAGCAAGCTGAGAGCGAAGGGGCGACGCTTCATTGGATCCCACCTCACACGGCGACGACGACGTCATGGTTATCGGGCTGTTATTGCCAGAACTTTCCTCTATTTTGCGCCGATCTTAACCGGCGCGCAAGCCGCCAAGGAGGCCTTCTGGAGCGTGTTATAATACGTGCCATCGGTCGGACTGCATCTCGCTCCGGCCTAAGGAGGGGATTTCTTATCATCTTGCCTAGTACAGAGGTCCTGATCCTCTTTTTGGCCCTGCTGTTCGCCGCCCTGTTCTCGGCGTCCGAGACGGCTCTGATGTCCTTGAACCGCGCCAAGCTTCATGCGGAGCTTGAAAACGGTGAACCCAGCGCGCGCCGGATCCACGCCCTGATCCAGAAGCCGCGCCGCCTGTTCTCGACCATCCTGCTCGGCAACGCGCTCTGCATGGTCACCGTGGCGGTCTTCGGCACCAGCCTGGTCTACCAGCTCATGCGGGGCCTCAGCGCCCTCGCGGCGGTGGCGGCGATCGCCGCGCTCACGCTCCTGCTCGTCATCTTCGGCGAGATCGCCCCCAAGTCCATCGCCGCCGCCCGCCCCGAGCAGGTGGCGGCCCTGGTCGCCGCCCCGTTGCGGGCGACCATGTTCCTCCTCCGGCCCGTGATCGCGGCCATCCTCTGGGTGACCACCCCGCTGATCCGCCTCCTGGGGGCGCATGAGGCCCTGGCGTCGCCTCGCTACACCGAGGACGAGCTGCGCATGATCCTGGAAATGGGTCAGGAGCAGGGCGTCATCGAGGAGGACGAGTCGGACCTGGTCTCCTCGGCCCTGGCCTTCGACGACACGCCCGTGAGCGCCGTCTTGACCCCACGCGTGGACATCGTGGCCGTCAGCGAGGACTCGACCCTGCCGGAGCTGCTCGAGGTGATCGCCGAGGAGGGCTACTCGCGCATGCCCGTCTACCGCGAGAGCATCGATGACATCGTGGGCATCGTCGCGGCCCGGGACGTCCTCTTGTCCGCCGCTCGCGGCCTGCCCTTCCAGCTCAAGGCGCGCCTGCACCCGGTCTACTTCGTGCCCGAGAACAAGCGCCTCAACGACCTCTTGCGCGAGATGCAGGCCCAGGAGCTCCAGATGGCCATCGTCAACGACGAGTACGGCGGCACCGCGGGCCTGGTCACCATCGAGGACATCCTGGAGCAGATCGTGGGCGAGATCCGCGACGAGTCCGACGAGGAGCTGGCGCCGGTGCGTCCGGTTTCGCCGGGGGTGGCGGTGGTCGATGCGATGGCGAGCATCGAGGAGATCAACGAGACGCTCGAGATCGAGCTGCCCATGGACGGCTACCAGACCATCGGCGGTCTGGTCATCAACAAGCTCGGTCGCGTGGCGCGCATCGGCGACGTGCTCGAGTTGCCGGGCGCCCGCATCACGGTCAAGGCCGTCAAGGGGATCCGCGTCCAGCAGGTCC
>DATNQJ010000544.1:0-5853 GCA_036704085.1 Stenomitos sp. | reverse complement strand
CCTAGGCCGCTGGCAGGCCACCGAACCGGAAGTTGGACACCGCCATCGCCCCGAAGAAGTCCTCCTCGTGGTAGGTGCACTCGCCCGCCTCGTCGGCCGCCGCACCGACCGCCACCATCAGGGGCAAAAGGTGCTCCTCGCGCGGATGGGCCTGACGGGCCGCCGGGGCCTGCGTCCAGCGGTTCAGCTGCTGGATCCGTTCCTCCGGGGTGCTGCGGGTCAGGACCTCCTGGAGCCACTCGTCGAACCGATGGGACGCCTCGCGCCCCATCGGGCCGAACGCCCGCAGGTTGTGGTAGCTGAGCCCGCTGCCGACGATCAGCACGCCTTCCTCCCTGAGCGGAGCGATCGCCCGCCCGACGGCCACGTGGACCGCTGGATCGAAGTCCCTCCGCAGCGAGAGCTGAACGACCGGCACCTCCGCCTGGGGGTACATGACCGCGAGCGGCACGAAGGTCCCGTGGTCGTAGCCCCGTTGCGGATCGAGCCGGGTCGGCAGACCCGCCGCCTGCAAGAGCGAATGGACCCGTCCGGCGAGCTCCGGGGAGCCCGGAGCCCTGTACGTCACCTGGTAGGTATGGGCCGGGAAGCCACCGTAGTCATAGATCATCGGCGGCTCGGGGCTCGACGAGACGGTGAACTCGCGCTCCTCCCAGTGGCCCGTGATGACCAGCACGGCCTTGGGGCGCTCGCCCACCTCCTGGGCGATGCCTTCCAGGGCGGCCTTGAGCTTGGCCATGACCGGCGCCATGTCGGGCATGTACGGCCACGGGCCGCCGCCGTGGGAGATGAAGTACGTGGGAAGGCGAGTCGCTGCCATTGAAAACTCCTCATGAGCGGCAACCCACCGGGCCGCTCAAACCCATTCGCGCAGAATGTTCTACGTAGAACAATCTACGGCCGCAGGGCCCCGCTGTCAAGTCACAAGAGCACCCGCGGGGTCCAGATCCGGGGATCTTCCCATGCGGGACTAGGCAATTTGGCGCATGACCCGGCGGGGTCTCTCCTTAACAATCAAGCCATCACTCTGCAATGCCGCGGTAACCTGCCGCCAGGCAGGAAAGGATCCGGCCATGCGCAAGCTGCTGCTCGTCGACGAAGACCGCACCATCGCCAGCCTCCTCAAGAGCCTCCTCGCCTTCCATGGCTTCGAGGTCGCGAGCGTGGAGCGCCCGTCCTTGATCCCGCAGTCCCTGGATGCCCGCACGGAGCTCATCCTGCTCGACGTCCTGCTCCCCGAGCAGGACGGCTTCGAGGTCTGCCAGTCGCTGCGCGCCGCCGGGGAGAACCGGCCCATCATCATGCTCACGGCCAAGGGGGACGACACGGACCGCATCCGAGGCCTGCAGCTCGGAGCGGACGACTACATGGCCAAGCCCTTCAACCACCTGGAGCTGGTGGCCCGCATCGAGGCCATCCTGCGGCGGAGCCGTCCCAGCACGCCTGCGGCGATCCCGGCCCATGGGCTGGACCCGCAGCGCCGGGTCCTGCGGCTCGGTGGCCGCGAGGTGGCGCTCACCCCCACCGAGTTCCGGCTCATGGAGGCCTTCACCGCGCGGCCTGGACGCAGCTTCGAACGGAGCGAGCTCCTCAACCTGCTGGATGCCGATGCCACCCTGGACAGCTTCGACCGCGCCATCGACCTGCACATCTCGCGCCTGCGCAACAAGCTGGAGCCCGATCCCAAACAGCCCCGCCACCTGTTGACGGTGCGTGGCGTCGGCTACCGGTTCGAATGGTAGAGGGGAGCTAGGTCCCGAGGGGCGATCGCTCCGTGAGGCGAAAACGCAGCTCGACGCGGGTGCCCTCACCCTGCTTGGAGTCGAAGCGCACCTTGCCCCCGTGGTTCTCGGTGATGGCCCGGACGATGGCCAGGCCCAGGCCGGTGCCGCCCGTCTCCCGGCTGCGGGAGTCATCCGGCCGGTAAAAAGGCTCGAAGATGAGGGGGAGATGTTCGGCCGCCACCCCCGGACCGTTGTCGATCACGCGGAAGAAGCCCTGCTCACCCTCGCATCCCGTCGAGACGCTCACCTCTCCTCCCTCGGGCGTGTACTTCAGGGCGTTGTCGAGCACGTTGCCGAAGGCGCGCTCCAGCTGGCGGCGATCGCCCCAGACCGTCGCGGGCTCCAGGGTGGCTGCGAGGCGCTGGCGCCTCTGATTGGCGACGATGGCCCGCTCCTCGACGAGCCGGCGGGCGAGCTCCCCGAGGTCCACGGGCGCGAGCGCCAGGGCCGAGGGCGTCTGGCCGCGCGCGAGCGCGAGCACGTCGCCCAAAAGCTCGTCCGCGGCCTTGATCTCGCGCTCCATGATGTCGAGGACCGGGCCCGAGGCTCCCTGTTGACGCAGCAGGGGCAGGGCCAGGGTCATCCGCGTGAGCGGGCCGCGGACCTCGTGGGAGACGTCCGTCAACAGGCGCTCGCGCTGCATGAGGGCGCGCCGCAGCTCCACGCGCATCCGCTCGAAGGCCCGCTCCAGCTCCCCGAACTCGTCCTGACGCTCGATGGGCACGGCCGTCTCCAGATCCCCGCTCCCCAGGCGTGAGGCCACCCGCACCATGGCCCTGAGGGGCCGGATGACCCACAGCCAGATGGGGGGGGCGATGATCAAGACCAGGAGCAGGACCCAGGTGAGCGCCAGCTGGGACGTGAGGGGCCCGGGCGGTCGGGGCCCGCGCGAAAAGTCGGGGATCGCCTCGAGGGCGCCGATGGGGTGGCCCGCGTGATCGATGCGCACCCAGTGATGGGGGCCCTCATGGGGAGGACGCGGGTCGAGAACTAGCATCTGGGTCCGCAAGGAGGGCGGATAGGCGCCCACCTGACTCCAGGGCACGAAGCGCAGGTGATGCCGCAGGCCCCGACCCAGCTCGGCCAGTCGCTGGGGAGACGGCGTCTTGCCCTGGACCGAGCGCTCCGTCTCCCGCGCCAGGAACTCCAGGGGCGGCCCGTTGAAGGCCCGCGCGGCGTCGCGGTGGCCCTGGCTGCGCAGCATCTCGCCGACCATGATCGCCGGCGGGATCGAGGCGAAGAAGACGATGGTGGCATAGAGGCTGATCTTGACGATCAGGGAGTGTCTCACCATTCGAAGCGGTACCCGATGCCGCGCACCGTCACCAGGTGGCGGGGCTGCTTGAGGTCGGTCTCCAGCTTGCTGCGCAGGCGCGAGATGTGCAGGTCGATGGCCCGGTCGTAGCTCTCGAGCATGGCATCGATGTCGAGCAGGTTGAGCAGCTCGCCGCGCCCGTAAGTCCGACCGGGGTGGCGCGTGAAGGCCTCCATGAGCCGGAACTCGGTGGGCGTGAGCGCCACCTCGCGGCCGCCAAGCCGCAACAAGCGGCGATCGAGGTCCAAGCCGTCGCTCGCGGGGACCGGCGCGCTCGCGCTGGCCGTGCGCCGCAGGACCGCCTCGACCCGGGCCACCAGCTCCAGGTGGTTGAAGGGCTTCGGCAGGTAGTCATCGGCGCCGAGTTGCAGGCCCCGGATCCGGTCCGTGTCGTCCCCCTTGGCCGTGAGCATGATGATGGGTCGGTTCTCCCCGGCGGCGCGCAGCGACTGGCAGACCTCGAAGCCGTCCTGCTCGGGAAGCATGACGTCCAGCAGGATCAGCTCGACGCCTGGATCCAGGGCCGCGGGGATCTGGGAGGGTCGATCGACGCTCTCCAGGTCGAACCCGTACTGAGCGAGCAGACTCTTGAGCAGGCTCGCCATCGTCAGGTCGTCGTCAATCAACAACAGTTTGCGCATCCGATGGCCTTCATCCCCGTCACGCCTGGCTTTGAAACCTAGCCCCCACTATAACGAGCCATTGTATCGAAAGTGTATCAACCGACCTCCCTGCCGGGCGGGCGCGCCCCGGAAAACCCGCATCCTGCCGCCCCCTAACGCTTTACCGAAGCTTAACCCCCATGAGGCGGATTCGAGGCATTCGCTTGATAGCTTGGGAGCACGATCCCGTAAGGCCTGCCTCGGAGAGACGACCATGCATCGAAAGAATCCCGCTTGGGCGCTCGTCCCCCTGCTCCTGAGCCTCGCAGGATGCTCGACGGCGGGCCTGTTGCCCACCGCCCCCGCGTCATCCGACAGCTCCCTTCGGTTCAGCAGCGACAGCACCTACACGAGCCTCAGGAGCAGGGGCACCGCCCCCTACACCCGGACCACCAACAGTAGCCCCGGCGAGACGCTCCAGGGCCCCCAGAGCAGCACGAGCACGGGGCGCAGCGGCATCTACCTCACCCGCTCCATGACGCTCACGACGAGCACCGGCACGCTCACCCTGAACTGCCGGACCCTCGATCCCAAGAGCATCCGCGGGATCCATCAGCGCTACAGCAACGACTGCGCGCAGGCGGCGATCGCCATGACGCTCGATTACCTGGGCGTCAGCTTCGCGGGGGCGGCCCCCTACGACGCTGTGGCCCAGGGCATGCCCCCCATGAGCTGGGGGACGCGGATCGAGGACGTCACCGCCTATCTCGGGAAGATCGACGGGCTCTCGGTCACGGCCGTGCGACAGGCCTCCTTGAGCTACCTCGATGGCCTGCTCGCGCAGGGCAAGGCCGTGCCGGTCATCCTGAGCCTGGGCAGCACCATGCACTACCTGGTCGTGATCGGCCGCGGCACGAGCCGGGACGGGCAAGGCTACGTGCTGTGCAAGGACCCCGCCCAGACCGACACCGGTGCAGTGGCCGTGATGGAAGAAGCAACCTTCACGAACGCCTGGGAGAACCAGACCCTCCGCAACCCCCTGTGGAGCTGGTTCGCTTCCCTGGTCAGCAACACCAATCCCTCGAACTACGAGCGCGTTGCCTTCGACGTCGGCCTGAAGGCCAACGACTAACCGACCCCAGAGCAAGAAAGGAAGGACCCATGAGCAGCATCAATCCCGATTCCTCCCGTCCGCGGACGCCGCGCGCTCGGAGACCCGAAGAGGCGCTGGGGGCTCCCTCCGGCCAGCTCGAAGGCCGTTCCGGCCGAGAATCGAGATCGTCATCCGAGGAGCGGGGCTACGGCCCCGAGGCCGGATTTCCGCGCGACGAGTTCCGGCGTGGCCACCGGCCCGAGGGGCACGGGCCGCACGGCCACCATCGCCCGCCGCATGGTCCGCGCGAAGGCGCCGGCATGAATCGCCCCGTGCCCCCGGATCCGGCGACCATGGTCGAGCGCCTCATCGCGAAGGCCGATGCCAACGGCGATGGCATGCTCACCCGTGATGAGCTCCAGACCTTCTTCCAGGCGCGCCAGAGCGAGCGCATGGCCCCGCTCGATCCGGCCACGGTGACCCCCCCGGCCACCAGCGCGGACCCGACGACCCCCGACGTCGGGGACCTCCTGACCGCGGGCCTCCTGGACACCGAGGGAACCCTCGACCAGACGAGTGCCGACCTGGTGAGCGATCCGGCATCCGAGGCCGTCGCCGCCGATCCGACCGAGCAGCAGGCCAGCGGAACCGTTGCCACCGATCCAACGACCGAGGCCACGACCCCGGATCCCGCCACCCTCCAGCAGCAGGTCCTTGGCTGGCTCGCCTCGATCCAGCAGGACCCCCAGTACGCCAGCCTCAGCGCGGATCAGCAGCAGCAGATCCAGGCCGCGAGCGACGCCGTGAAGGCCCTCGATCCCGCGGACCCCACCTTCTTGGAATCCCTGCAGACCCTCCTGCAAGCCTCCGGTTTGGCCGAATAAGGCCTTCAGTTCCCCCAAACGGAGAGCCCGTCGCTGTGGCGACGGGCTCTCCGTTTGACTCCAGCCTCCTCCGCTCCGAGCGCGGCCGCACTGCCTCGACGGAGTTGGCGCTATGACGGCCCTCCAGCCCGTCCAAATCCCCGTAACCAAGCTCGTTCGGACCTCCCGCTCATTC
>DATNQJ010000543.1:0-5793 GCA_036704085.1 Stenomitos sp. | reverse complement strand
TGGGTGGCGGCATGGCCGCCGGGATGGGCATCAGCATGGGCGTCCTCAACCCCCTGATGGGCCCCAGCAAGACTCCCTTCGAGAAGGAAGCCGCCCCCGAGGCCGAGGCCCTGGATCCGAAGTGGGTCGAGTCCTTCCAGAGCGTCGTCGGCAAGCTCCAGGCCAAGGGTGCCACCCCCGCCCAGGCCCTCGAGACCGCCAAGCAATACTTCACCAAGACCATGCTCGACAACGGCGCCCCCGAGGCCGATGCCAAGCAACTGGTCGAGGCCATCGCCCAGGCCGCCACGGCCCAGCCCCAGGCCAAGGCCACCGGCAAGGCCCTCCCCGCCGGCATGCTGATGGGCCGCTAAGTCGACCCTGACGTCGCCGGGCGCCAATCCCGCCTCCCCCATCCCACTAAGGGCCAGACGTCCCATGTGACGGCACTCAAACGGTGCTATCATGTCGGGCTATTCGTGCGGATGGAAGGAAGGCTCGCGCCATGACGTACAACCCGCAAAATCCGCTCATCGTGCAGAGCGATCGCTCGATCTTGCTGGAGGTCCATCACCCCCAGTACGCGGAGATCCGGGATCGACTCGCGCGCTTCGCCGAGCTGGTCAAGAGCCCCGAGCACCTCCACACCTATCGGATCACGCCGCTCTCCCTCTGGAACGCCGCGGCGACGGGCATGACCGCCCAGGAGATGCTGGAGACGCTCCGCGCCTTCTCGAAGTTCCCGCTGCCCACCTCGATCGAGATCGACCTCGAGGATCAGGTCGCCCGCTTCGGGCGGGTCAAGCTCGTCCCGGGCGAGGCGGGGCTCCGGCTCGAAAGCGTGGATGCGATCCTGCTCGAGGAGATCTGGCATTCCAAGCAGATCCGCCCCTTCCTCGAGGCGCGCGAGGCCGATCACCTGCGGGTGTCCCCCGGTCAGCGCGGGCTCTTGAAGCAGGCCCTGCTCAAGTTCGGGTATCCGGTCGAGGATCTGGCAGGCTACAGCGAAGGCGCCGCCCTCGGCTTCGAGCTGCGGGACCTCACGCCCGACGGCCGGCCCTTCGGCCTGCGCCCCTACCAGGCCGAGGCCGTCGACGCCTTCTGGGCGGGCGGCAGTGTCCGCGGCGGGTCCGGGGTGATCTGCCTGCCCTGCGGAGCGGGCAAGACCGTGGTCGGCCTCGGCACCATGGACCGCGCCCGGACCCAGACGCTCGTCATCGTGCCGAACATCGTGGCGGTCCGCCAGTGGATCCGCGAGATCCTGGACAAGACGTCTCTGGATCCGTCCGAAGTCGGCGAATACTCGGGCGAGGTCAAGGATATCCGGCCGGTCACGGTCACGACCTACCAGGTGCTGACCCACCGGGCCGCCCACTCCGAGGACTTCCCGCACCTGCAGATCTTCGGCATGCGCGACTGGGGCCTCATCATCTACGACGAGGTCCATCTCCTGCCCGCGCCGGTCTTCCGCATCACCACCGCGATCCAGGCCAAGCGTCGGCTGGGGCTCACGGCCACGCTCGTGCGCGAGGACGGGCGCGAAGAGGACGTCTTCAGCCTGATCGGTCCCAAGAAGTACGACGTTCCCTGGAAGGAGCTCGAGGACCGCGGGTTCATCGCCGAAGCCACCTGTCACGAGATCCGGATCCCCCTGGACGAAACGACCCGGCGCCAGTACTCGGTGGCCGACAAGCGCAACCGGTACCGGATCTCGGCGAGCAACCCGGAGAAGACCGCCCTGTGCGGCGAGCTCATCGAGCGCCACCGTGGCGAGCGCATCCTGGTCATCGGTCAGTACCTGGACCAGCTCGAGGCGATCGCCAGGCGCTACCAGGCGCCGCTCTTGACCGGCAAGACCCCGAATCCCGAGCGCGAGCGCCTCTACGACCAGTTCCGCAACGGCGAAATCACGCTCCTGGTGGTCTCCAAGGTCGCGAACTTCGCCATCGACCTGCCGGATGCGTCGGTGGCCATCCAGGTCTCGGGGACCTTCGGCTCGCGCCAGGAGGAGGCCCAGCGCCTGGGGCGGCTCCTGCGGCCCAAGAGCGATGGCCGGGGGGCGACCTTCTACACCCTGGTCAGCCGCGACACGGTCGATCAGGAATTCGCGGCCAACCGGCAGATGTTCCTCACGGAGCAAGGTTATCGCTACGTCATCTCCAACGGGATTCCGAGCGAGGTCACGGCCTGACGCGGCGAATGGTTGGGGCAAGGCCGAGATAGGACGGGGCCATGGAGCGACGGAAGGCCGTTTACTTCTTCGGGGCCGGGGCCAGCGCCGCGGAATCTCCGGTCGCGCCGACCAACACCAACCTCCTCAAGGGCGGGCTGAGCCGCCGCCAGGGCAAGTACCAGACCCTCCAGCGCTTCCTCACGGACTGGGGGTTCTCGGACTTCCAGTTCCTGCCGTCCATCGAGGAGCTACTCTCGATCCTCGACAACTGCCTCTCGAAGGGCGAGCCCATCGGTCAGCGCTGGAGCATCTCGGACCTGACGCGCTGCCGGGAAGAGCTCGTCACTTGCATCTACGACGTCATCGGCGACACGCTCGACAGCCGGAGCAACGGCAGCAGCGAACAGGGCCTCTACGAGCAGCTGATTCGCCAGCTGCCGGGCGAAGACGTGAGCCTCATCTCGCTCAACTACGACCTCCTGCTGGACACGGCCCTGCACCGGAGCGGCCGCACGCCCAACTACAGCCTGGACTTCCTCGACTTCGCGGGCGAACCCGGCCACGAGACGGTGGTCGGCCCCCATCCGGCCCGGGGCGACATCAAGCTCTTCAAGCTCCATGGCTCCATCAACTGGGGCTACTGCCCCTCGTGCTACACGACGGTCTTCACGCGGGACCAGAAGATCTCGCACGAGCAGGTCTGCCCGACCTGCAACGGCCTGCTCACGGCGCTCATCGTACCGCCCACGCCCATGAAGGTCCCCCCGTCTCCGTTCCTGTCAGCGCTCTGGAAGAAAGCCGAATGGGAGCTCAGCCAGGCCAAGGAGATCGTGTTCATCGGGTACTCCTTGAGCGATGCGGATGCGAACATCCGCTACCTGCTCTTCCGCGGGTTCTTCGGGTACACGCCGAAGGTCACCGTCGTGCTCAAGCAGAATCCGCCCGACTACCACTCCCCGGTGGTGGGGCGCTACCACCGGCTCTTCCCGGGCGGCGTCGCGTTCTTCTGGGGCGGCTTCGAGGCCTTCGCCAACCGCTAGACGGCCCCTCCTTCCGGCCGGATCCGCCCGTGCGTGACCAAAGAGCGCTGGCTCCCTTGCCTGGGTATAGAACCCTGGGTCCCTCGGTTGGTTTGTTGGAACTTCTTTAAGCTTTTGTTTGGAAAGGTCAGCCTCGCGCCGGGGGGGACGACAACCCCACAGCCGGATGCGAGGGAGGAGCAGACATGCACGTCAAGCAATCGATCACGGTCCAGACTCCTGTCACCCGCAACGTGACCGAGACGGTCAAGGGGGAGAAGGGGCAGGAGACTCAGGTCACCAAGAGCATCACGGAGATGCGCGAGCAGCAGCAGGAAGTCGAGCTCGACATCCCGGATGCCCCCGAACCGACCAAGGACCAGTTCGTCGACCAGCAGATGGGGCAGTACAAGAACCTGAGCCAAGAGCGACAGGCCCAGGAGCGCGCCGACCTCGAGAAGATCTACGATCAAGCCGACAAGAGCAAGGACGGCAAGATCGACGTGAACGAGCTGAACGCCCTGGTCGCCGGTCTCGCGGAGCACAAGGTCGACGCCGATGCCCGCCAGACGATCGAGAACACCACCATCGGCGCGCCGGACGAAACCAGCGACCAGAGCTTCCTGCGGAGCAAGCAGTCCAACGAGCAGAAGCTGCTCAATGCCGAGGCGGCCCTTGCCAATCTTCCGGCCGGTGACCCGCAGCGTGCGACCTACGAAGCCAAGGTCAAGCAACTCGAGGCCGACTTCAAGGACAAGTACGGCGATCGCTCCGCCCCCCTGCAGGAACAGACGGCGGAAACGGGCACGGCGGAAACGGGCACGGCCGAAGCCAAGAACCATACGGTCTCCGCGGGAGATACCCTGGGCCGCATCGCCCGTGAGAACGGCGTCACCATCCAGGATCTCAAGGCCGCGAACCCCGAGATCTTCCAGAACGGCAAGGACAGCAGCGGTCATCGGCGGACCGCGGGCGGCGACCTGATCTATCCCGGCGACACCATCAAGATCCCCTCCAAGGAGCCAGCCAAGCCGGCTGAGACCCCGGAGGCCAAAGCGGCCAAGGATGCCATCGACACGGCGACCAAGGGCGTCTCGCCCGATCGCCCGACCGGCGGCTCGCCCGATCGCCTCGACGAGCAGCGTCAGAGCGACCAGAAGGCGGTCGCCGACGCCCGCACGGCCCTCGCCAACATCCCGGCCAACGACCCGCAGCGTGCCGACTATGAGCAGAAGGTGAAAGACCTCGAGGCGACGGTCGGCAAGAAGTGGATGACCGATGCCGCGGGCCAGGTTGCGACCCAGGCCGAGCAGCAGATCAACGAGCTCACCAAGAATCCCCCGAGCGCCACCGATCGGGCAGCGAACGAGGCCACCGCCAAGAAGCTCGACGATGCCCTGAAGCAGATCCCGGAGGGGACGCCGGGCCGGGAGGACTTCGTCAAGAAGGTCGAGGATTTCAAGAAGGGCTTCGAGAGCCAATCGACCGAGGCGGACGGGGTCAAGTACCTCCAGCAGAACTTCGACAAGGTGTCAGGCGGAGACGGCAAGATCTCCAAGGAGGACCTCCAGAAGAACATGCCGGACGGTCCCGCCAAGGACGCCCTGCTCAAGAACTTCGACGTGCTCAAATTCGGCACCGTCGAGTCGGGGGCGGACGCCTGGCAGACCCTCAGCAAGGGCGATGTGGACCGCCTCGCGGGCGCCACGAGCGGCGGGCAGACGGTCTCGTCGTACGCTCAGGAGCTCGCCAAGGAGAACCCGAGCGCCAAGATCGCCTTGGATGATGTCAGCAAGCAGGAATCAGCCGACAACGTCGAGAAGACCCGCCAGGAGGTCGAGAAGACCCTCAGCGCCAAGGCCGGCCACCCCGTCAAGGTCGACTGGGCGGACGACATGAGCGATGCGGACAAGCTGCGGCAGCTCGACATGCTCAAGAAGATGGCAAGCGATTCGAGCTACGACAACACCTGGAAGCAGTACGACCACATCCAGTTCGACGTCTACGAGTCGCGCACGGACAGCGGCGACAAGAACAACCTTGACGGCTATGTGGAGGAGAAGGGCAAGACCCTGAAGATCAACCAGCCGGGCAACGGCTGGGGCGGCGGCAGCGACCTGACGGACGTGGAGTATGACAAGCAGGTCCGCGCCATGGAGAAGCTGCGCGACAAAATCAACGCCAAGGAAGGCACCAAGGACCTCCAGGCCGAGCTGGAGAAGAGCCTCAGCGAGAAGGCCGGCCATCCGGTCAGCATCGAGTTCGAGAAGGGCACGTCCACAGAGGATCAGCTCAAGCAGTTGAACAACCTGAAGGCGATGCTGGCGGATCCGAGTCTGGACAAGGTCTGGGCGTACTACGACAAGGTCCAGTTCAACACCTTCGAGGATCGCCGGGACAGCGGCGATGCCAAGAACCTCACCGACTACGTGCAGGTGGACAACCGGACGCTCAAGATCAACAATGCAGGCCAGGATGGCCTGACGGAGACGGAGATGGACAAGCAGAAGCGCGCCCTGGAGCACCTGCGCGACCACGGGAAGCCGTACGGGAATTAAGCCAAAGTATAAGAGGGCCCGCTCCGGATTCGGAGCGGGCCTTTTTTCGTTTCCGAACGGCTAT
>DATNQJ010000542.1:0-2921 GCA_036704085.1 Stenomitos sp. | reverse complement strand
GCCGAGCGCCTCACCGAGCACTACGGCCGTGCGCGGATCTTCTTCAAGCGCGAGGACCTGAACCACACGGGCGCCCACAAGATAAACAACGCCCTGGGCCAGGTGCTCCTCGCCAAGCGCATGGGCAAGACGCGGATCATCGCCGAGACGGGGGCCGGCCAGCACGGCGTGGCCTCCGCGACGGTCTCGGCCCGCTTCGGGCTCGAGTGCGTGGTCTACATGGGCGAGGAAGACGCCCGCCGGCAGGCCCTCAACGTGTTTCGCATGAACCTGATGGGCTCGACGGTCCGCACGGTCTCGAGCGGCACCAAGACCCTCAAGGACGCCCTCAACGAGGCCCTGCGCGACTGGGTGGCCAACGTCCGCAACACCCACTACATCATCGGCACGGTGGCAGGTCCGCACCCCTTCCCGGAGCTGGTGCGCGAGTTCCAGTCGGTCATCGGCCAAGAGGCCCGTCGGCAGTGCCTGGAGCAGGCCGGCGGCTTGCCGGACTACGTGGTGGCCTGCGTGGGCGGCGGATCGAACGCCATGGGGATCTTCCATCCCTTCCGGGGCGACGCCAGCGTGCGCCTGGTGGGCGTCGAGGCGGCCGGAGAGGGCATCGACACCGAGCGGCATGCAGCGACCCTGACCAAGGGATCGGTGGGGGTGCTGCACGGCAATCGCACCTACATCCTCCAGGACGACGAGGGACAGATCCTGCCCGCGCACTCGGTCTCCGCGGGGCTGGATTATCCCGGCGTGGGCCCGGAGCATGCCTACCTCAAGGACACGGGCCGCGCGACCTACGAGGCGGTCACGGATACCGAGGCCCTGGATGCCTTCCAGCGGATGTGCCGCCTGGAGGGGATCATCCCGGCGCTGGAGAGCGCCCATGCGATCGCCTACCTGGAGCGCCTCATGCCCACCACCACCCCGGACCAGGTGGTGCTCGTGAACCTCTCGGGCCGCGGCGACAAGGACGTGATGCAGGTGTCCGACCTGCTGAAGGGAGCAGCGCAATGACCCGGATCGAGAAGGCCTTCGCCCAGCCGGGCGTGAAGCTCATTCCCTTCGTGACGGTGGGAGATCCGGATCTCGACGCCACCGCCCGGATCATCGTGAGGATGGCCGCCGAGGGCGCGGATCTCGTGGAGCTGGGGATTCCCTACTCCGATCCGGTGGCCGACGGTCCGGTCATCCAGGCCTCGAGCCAGCGGGCCCTGGACCGGGGCGTGCGGCTCGCCGATGTGTTCGGCGTGGTGCGCCAGGTGCGCGCCCACTCCGAGGTCCCCTTGATCCTCTTCACCTACTGCAATCCGGTCTTCCGCTACGGCCTGGAGCGCTTCATGCAGGAGGCGGCCGCGGCCGGAGCCGACGGGCTCATCATGCCGGACATCCCGCCCGAGGAGGCCGCGGAGATCCGCGAGGCCGCCGGGCGCCACGGCCTCGCCACGGTGTTTTTGGTCGCTCCCACCTCGACTCCGGAGCGGATCGGCCTCTTGTGCGAGGCGTCCGAGGGCTTCGTCTACCTGGTGGCCGCCACCGGTGTGACGGGGGTGCGATCGCAGCTTGCCACCGATCTCGGGGACTATCTCGCCCGGGTCAAGGCCAAGAGCCGCCTGCCGGTGGCTGTGGGCTTCGGTGTCTCGACGCCTGAGCACGCCACGGATCTCGCCCGCATGGGCGCCGATGCCGTCGTGGTGGGCAGCGCGCTGGTGGATCGGATCGGGCGCTGGGCCCAGGAGCCCGATCTGGTCGAGCGAGTCGGCCAGTTCGTGCATGACCTCAAGGCCGGAGCCCTCCTGGCCGCCGCCCCGGCGAGTTGATGTTTCAACGAACTTTAACCTGGAGTTAACAAGATTCTCGCAACCCCCACGCCTTAACACCCGATATAACACCTAACGAATGCAGTCTCATGGTGGACTTGGGAAAGGACGGGGAGCAATGAGGACGAAGGCGATCGCCGCAACGGTCCTGATGACGGTGGCCTTGGCTGGCTGCGGCGCCCGCGTGCCGGGCCCCGACACCGGCGCTGCCTCGAGCACCCCCAAGCAGACCCAGGGCTCGTCCAGCAGCCGCGAGGAGCAGCCCACCCAGGTCAACACCGATCCCCAGGACGTTCCGACCAACATCCCGCAGCCCATCCCCAACCCCGAGCCTCCCGCCGATCCCAAGGCGCTGGCCGTCCGGGCGGTTGCGAATACGGTCAACTCGACCGCGCTGCAGGTCTTCAATTCCAACATGCCGACCCGCATCTCGATCTACGCCGATCTCACCTGGAGCAAGGTCGAGGGGGCTGCTCAGTACCGCGTCCTCCGCAACGATGACGGTGGCGACAAGTACTATTTGCTCTATAACGTGCCGGCGACCTTCCGCGGCTACCGTGACGGCGCGGTGATGAACCTCAAGGTCGACACCGAGTACAAGTACCTGGTCGAGGCCCTCGACTCGAGCGGCAACGTCCTCGCCAAGGGCACCGACTCGACCAAGGCCCTCTACCCGCTGCCGGTTCCGGTTCCCAGTGCGCCGGATAACAATGCCGAGAACACGCCCATCGCCCCCACGTTCGAATGGAACAGCGGCGGCGGTAAGCCCGAAGGCTACTACGTCGAGGTCTTCTCGGGCGTCTACCTCACCCCGATGTGGCGCGGTTACCGCAGCGACCCCGATTTCGGCACGAAAATCACCTACGGCACTCAGGTCGAATTCCAGCCCGGAACTTCCCCGGCGATCTGGCCCCCGATCGTCCTGAGCCCCGCAGGCAATTACACCTGGACGGTGACGGCGATCAAGACGGATACGGGCAACGCGGCCACCGCCAAGGCCTGGGCCAAGAGCAACTCGATGGCTCGGCGTTTCTACTGCGGCAAGAAGCCGGTCGTGGGAGGCAACTAAGATGAAGCGTCTTACGATTGGCCTTCTCTCCCTCTTGCTCG
>DATNQJ010000541.1:0-3023 GCA_036704085.1 Stenomitos sp. | reverse complement strand
TACTCGCCCGTCTCGGCGAGCTGCGCGAGCTTGCGCAGGCGGTGGTTCACGGCGGACTTGGAAAGCGGCTCACCGTGCAGCTCCGCCAGCTGAGCCAGACTCGCGTAGGGATGCTCGAGCCGCAAGACGGCCGTCTCCTGCAGATCGGCGCTCAGGGTCTTGAGCACGCCACGCTGCTGCAGCCCCTCGATCTGCGCGATCTGGGACTGGGCCGTCGAGACCGTGCGGTCCAGGTTGGCCGTCTCGCAGTTGACCGCCCGCTGGACGTTGTTCTTGAGATCCCGGCTGATGAGCAGCTCCTCGAGGGCCAACAGGGCGGGGACGGCCCCGACGAGGGTGAGGAACTTGGCGATGTCCTCGCTCTTCTTCACGTAGGCCGTCCAGTGCTGGTGGCCCTGGCGCTGGTAGTGGCCCGCACGGATCCCTTCCGACTCGAGCAGGGTGACGATCCAGGCGCTGACCTCGCCGGGGGCGGTGAACTCCATGTGGTAGGCCCGCTCCGGGTCGACGATGGAGCCGCAGCCGAGGAACGCGCCACGCAGGAAGGCCCGGCGGCAGCACGCTCGCTTCTGGATGGCGCGCTGCAGCTGCGAGAGGCTCATGGCCCCCTCGAGCCCCTCTTCGGGCAAGGGGACCACCAGGCGGAAGTGGTTGAGACGTCCCGTCCCGACCCCGTTCTGGAGCTGCGGCGTGACACCGAAGAGCTCCTTGACGAGCTTGAAGAGGAGGCGCGCCACGGCGTTGTTCTCGACGGTGAGCACCAGCTCCCGCTCGTCGGGCCGCTGGGCCACCGCGGCGCAGACCGAGAGCAGGGCCAAGAGGAGGGCCTTCTGGCAGCACGGCTTGGTGCGCTCCAGGTGGGCGAGCTGGGTGCGGACGTCCTGGGAGAAGGTCGGAGCGCTCACAGCCACCCCTTGGTCTTGGCCGACAGCTCCGCCTCGACGGGGAAGGGCAGGATCTTGGCCCCCGACTCCCGGCGCACCCGCAAGAGCCAGTCGACGATCGCCTTGGAGAGCGCCTCGGGATCGTGGCGCACCATGTCGCCCTCGTCCAGGAGGGGGGCCATCAGGACCCGCACGCCCAGGGCCGCGCAGCCCTCGGCATCGTACTCGACCGTGAACTGGCCCTTGTCCTGGTATTTCTCGAGCAGGCGCTGGGGCAGATCCTCGTTGACCAGGACGAACTGGACGATGTCAGGGCCCGCGAGCTGCTGCAGGGCCCTGACATGGTCCGAGACCTTGTAGTCGTCCGTCTCGCCCGGCTGGGTCATGACGTTGCAGATGTAGAGGCGCGGAGCCTGGCTGCTGAGCAGCGCTTCGGTCAGCCCGGGAATCAACAAATTCGGCGCGATCGAGGTGTAGAGGCTGCCCGGCCCCAGGATGATGGCGTCGGCCTCCTGGATGGCGCGGATCGCCTCGGGCAGCGCAGACGGGTCCTCGGGTTCGCAGCGCACGGCGGCGATGCGGCCCTGGCTCTCGGTGATCTGGGACTCGCCGCGCACCACGCTGCCGTCCTCGAGCGTGGCCACGAGCTCCAGGGGCACCAGGGTCGCGGGCAGGACCTGACCGCGCACGGCCAAGACCCGGCTCGAGGCCCGGATGGCCTGCTCCAGGTCGCCCGTGATGTCGGCCATGGCCGTGAGGAAGAGGTTGCCGAAGGAGTGGCCCAAGAGGGTGGTACCTGCCCTGAAGCGGTAGTCGAAGAGCCGGGTCATGAGCTCTTCTTCGCCTGCAAGCGCCGTGAGGCAGTGCCGGATATCGCCCGGGGGCAGGACGCCCAGCTCCTCGCGCAGGCGACCGGAGGAACCGCCGTTGTCCGCCATGGCGACGATGGCCGTGATGTTGTCCGAGTAGGCCTTGAGGCCGCGCAGAAGCGTCGAGAGGCCCGTCCCCCCGCCGATGGCCACCAGCTTGGGGCCGCGCTTGCTGCGCTGGCGGTAGAAGGCGTCCAGGAGCCTGGGGGGCGCCGGGTGCAGGACGCGGACCACCTCGCGGATGAGGCGGCGGGCGGCGAAGGCGGCGACGACCATGCCCATGAGCACGCACACGACCCCGAGGGTCACCAGCTGCCCGTGGGTGGAGCGACCGCGCAACTCGCGCACGAAGAAGTAGGTCAGGGCGATGACGCCGCCATTGACCGTGAGCAGCCCCAGCACTGCCAAAAAGAGCCAGCGCTTGATCCCCATGCCCGGCGTCAGCCACCGGATGAGCGTCCGCATCGCGCTAGACCCGGCTCGGCTCCGCGCCGTAATACTCCGGCTGGCGGTCGATGTCGCGGTGCTCCTCGACCACCGAGTAGCCCTCGTTCTTGAGGTAGCCGGCGAGGTAGCGGGCGATCGCCACCGACCGGTGACGCCCGCCGGTGCACCCGATGGCGATCGCCAGGTGGGTCTTGCCCTCCTTGCGATAGTGGGGCACCAGGAAGGAGGCCAGATCGATGAAGCGCTCGAGGAACTCGAGGGTGACCGGGTGGGTCAGAACGAAGTCCTGGACCTGCTCATGCAGCCCGGTGAAGGGGCGCAGCTCCGGATCGTAGTGCGGGTTGGGCAAGAAGCGCACGTCGAAGACCAGATCGGCGTCCATGGGCGGGCCGTACTTGAAGCCGAAGCTCTTGACGGTGATCTGCATGGAGGCCTCGACCTGGTCGGTCTGGATGAAGCTCGCGATGAGCTTCTCCTTGAGCTGCTTGGAGCTGAGGTCGGAGGTGTCGATGATGACGTCCGCGGCCGCCCGGATCTCGGCGAGCCGCTCGCGCTCCTGCTTGATCGCCTCGATCAGGGTGGCCTCGCCCCACAAGGGGTGACGGCGGCGCGTCTCGCTGAAACGCGTCAAGAGCACGTTGTCGGTCGCCTCGAGGAAGACCACCGTGGTCGGATAGCCCTTGGGCTTGATCTGCTCCATCACCCCGGTCAGCTCATCCAGGAAGCTGCCGCCGCGCGAGTCCATGACGATGGCGATCTGGCGCATGCGCGGATAGGTCAGCTCGATGAACTGCGGCAGGAGGGGCGGGATCAGGTTGTCGAC
>DATNQJ010000540.1:0-4130 GCA_036704085.1 Stenomitos sp. | reverse complement strand
CGTCCGCAGCGTCTTGGCGATCGACGTCCCCATCGCCTCGGCCTGCACCATGGCCACGGCCACCGAGTTCAGCTCCTTCAAGCCGGCCCGCTTGCCGAGTTCCCGCAAGGCCTCGGCCCGCGGCCGACCGAGCTGCACCTCCTTGAGCGTGCGCTCCAGCTCGTCCCGCAAGGGATGGGGCTTGCCGAGCTCCACGACCTTGGCCATGGCCGCCTGCAGCGACAGCCCCGCCTCGACGCAGGTGGTCAAGAGATCGAGGGTGGTGGGCAGGGCCTTGATGATCTGGTTCTGACGCTTCTCGGTCTGGCTCTTGAGCTGCTGGGGCGGCAGGATGTAGCCCACGAAGAAGCAGCCGATGGCGCCCGCGATCGCAACCACCGGCGACAGCTCCAGGATGAGCCAGTTCGAGAACAGAAAGAGCACCGGCAGGATGATCGCCCACATGAGCTGCCGCGCCAGGAACTGTGCCGCCGTGGTGCGGTAGTCCCCCGCTGCATGGAGGTTGCGGAGGATGGTGACCTCTTGCTCGGGGCCGAGGCGGCGCTCGGCGATCGGCTTGAGGTAGGCCTCGATGATCGTCAGGTACTTGCTCTTGCCCTTTGCATCGGGCTCTTCGACCTGAGTCTCGAAGACCACGCGGCTGGCAGCCGAGCGCGACTTCTTGAGGCGCTTTTCGACCTTGGTCTTGCCCTTGGGCTTCGCGAAGGAGAGGACGCCGATGGCGATCGCCGCGACCACGAGCAGGAAGATCAGTAAGAGAACCATACGTCCCGCCCCCTACACGTCGATCGCCACGATCTTGGAGACCGCGAAGCTGCCGAGGCCGATCAGGACGGCGCACAGGGCGATCATGGCCCAGCCGAAGGGGTGCGTGAACATGACGCCCATCCGCTGCGGCATGATGAGGTAGAGCATGACGTAGAGGCCCACCGGCAGCAGCGACAGTACCGTCCCGGACATGCGGCCCTGGGTGGTGAGGGTGCGGATCTGGCCCTGCATCTTCTTGCGCTGGCGCATGGTATCCGCCAGGTTGTCGAGGATCTCGGCCAGGTTGCCGCCCGACTGGCGCTGGATGATGACGGCGATGCCGAAGATCTCCAGGTCGTCGTTCGGCATGCGCTCGATCCAGTTCCGGATGGCCGCGTCGAGGGCCGTGCCCACGCGGAGCTCGTGCAGGACTTCGGCCACCTCGCTCGCCATGGGGTCCGAGAACTCCTCGACCACGAGCTCGAGGGCCTGCTGCACGCTGTTGCCCGCCTTCACGGCATTGGCGACGACGCCCACCATGTCCGCCAGCTGCTCCTCGAAGTCCTTGCAGTAGCGGCGCCAGAGGAGGTTCAGGTACTGGTCGGCCCCGAACCAGCAGACGGCCGCGAACACCGCCGCGATGAAGAGCCGGCCGAAGATGCCCTCGCCCAAGATGAGGCCGAAGAGCGCGGCAGAGCCCGTCAGGATCTGCTGGAACTTCTGGAAGCGCTCGGTCGAGAAGGGGTTGCGGGTCTTGCGGAGGCGATCGCCCACGTCGTCGCGGTAGAGCGCCAGCCGCTCGGCCAGGGAGCCGCCGTACTTCTGGAAGGCCAGATACGCCATGATGGCCGCCGAGGCGGCAATCAGCACGACGATGATGAGCAGGCGGATGTCCATGGGCTTAGGGCTTCTTGGAGGCGGTCTCGAGGTAGCCCATGACGTTGGAGCGCAAGGCCTCGAACTGTCGCCGGGTCAGCTTCTCCTCGGCCATGAACGTCTTGTCGGGGTAGCCGAAGAAGATGCGCCGGGTGGTCAAGAGATCGATGGCGGCCGCCGTGGCCTGATCGGAGCTGCGATCGCGGAACTCGCGGGGCACGCTCAGGGTCACGCGGGCCGCCTCGTCGGCCTCGACCAGGGTCACGAGGTTGCGCAGGATCTGGGCGGCCTGCAGCCGGGTCAGCGGCTTGCTGGGCTCGAACACCCCGTAGGCGAAGTCATCCACGCCCTCGAAGAGACGGTACTGGCTCTCCAGCTGGTTCACCGTCTCCTTGAGCGAACCGCCGAGATCCACGTACAGCAGCACGCTCTCCTTGGGGCTCTTGAGGCTGCGCTTGTAGGTGTCCTCGTAGAAGTCGATCCAGCGAGCGACGGCCTGCGCGAACTCGCCCCGCGTCACGGACGAGGCGACGGCAACCTCAGCTTTCGGAGTGGCCGCCACCGCAGGGGTTGCGACCATCCCGACGGCCATGAGGGCCAAGACCAACCAACGCATCGAAGTCCTCCTCTAGGCGAAGCGCATGCCGCCCGGCCCGAACTGCAGTCCCACTCGGGAGAACTGGTCCACGGCATGGGGCACCAAGCCCGTGTAACGGAAATTGCCGACCACCCGGCCCCGGTCGTCGAGGCCCTCCTGGTCGTAGGCAAAGAGATCCTGCATGACGATCACGTCCCCCTCCATCCCGGAGACCTCCGAGATGCGGGTGATCTTGCGCGAGCCGTCCTTGAGACGGCTGATCTGGACGATGACCTGGATGGCCGACGCGATCTGCTCGCGAATGGCGCGGCTGGGAAGCTCGACGCCGCTCATGAGGACCATCGTCTCCAGCCGGCTCAGCGCGTCGCGCGGGGTGTTGGCGTGGCCGGTGGCCAAGCTGCCGTCGTGGCCCGTGTTCATGGCCTGCAACATGTCCAGGGCCTCGCCGCCGCGGACCTCACCCACGATGATGCGATCGGGGCGCATACGCAGGGAGTTGCGGACCAGATCCCGGATGGTGATGGCGCCCGAGCCTTCCAGGTTGGGCGGCCGGCTCTCCAAAGAGATGACGTGGTCCTGGTGCAGCTTCAGTTCGGCGGCGTCCTCGATGGTCACGATGCGCTCGTCCGAGGGGATGAAGCCCGACAGCACGTTCAAGAGGGTCGTCTTACCGGACCCGGTGCCGCCCGAGATGAAGACGTTGAGGCGCGCGAGCACCGAGCAGCGCAAGAAGTGCGCCATGTCCTGGTTCAGGCTGCCGAACTTCACCAGGTCGTCGACGGTGAGCCGGTAGTTGGGGAACTTTCGGATGGTCACCGTCGAGCCCGTGAGCGCCAGGGGCGGCACGATGACGTTGACGCGGCTGCCGTCCGGAAGACGCGCGTCGCACATGGGCGAGCTCTCGTCCACCCGGCGACCGATGGGGGCCACGATGCGGTCGATGATGACGCGCAGCTGCTTCTCGTCGGTGAAGCCGTCCGGCACCCGGGTCAGCTTGCCGCTGCGCTCCACGTAGATGGTCTTCGGGCCGTTGACCATGACTTCGGTGACGGCCGGATCCGCGAGGAAGCGCTCCAGCGGGCCGAAGCCCACGGCCTCGTCGGCGATCGCGTTGATGAAGGCGACCCGCTCCTGGCGGCCCTTGAGGGGAACCTCCTCCATCTGCTCCAGGATCTCGGCGATGACCTCGAGGACCTTGGAGCGGATCTCACCCTTGCGGGACGGATCGGCCAGGTATTCCAGCGACAGGTTGAAGCGCTTCAGGGCCTCGACCAGCTCCCGGTGCACCTCGCGCTTGAAGTCGTCGAACTCGGCGTCCTCGGGCACGCCCGGGTGGGGTACCACGGCCATGACCTCTGCCGCCTGCGGGGCCGGTACGTACCCCCCGGGGGCAGGTGTGCCGGCCACGGGCGTCTGCGGCACCGCCGGAGCGGTCGCGCGGGCGAGCACCCCCTGGGCCGCCGCGAGCAGGTTGCCCGCGGGCTGGGACAGGACCTTGGCGCCCAATTGAAGGATGCCCGCCGAGACGGGATGGTTCGGATGCTTGAGGACCAGGGGCTCGCCTCGGTTGAGCGAGTTGACCACAGCGCCGCTGGAGGGGATCTGCCCGATGATGGGACGCTCCAGGTGCTCCTCCAGGTCGTCGGCCGTGATCTCTCCGACCGAGCCCGCGCGATTCATGACCACGTGGATCTTCTCGAGCGGGAAGCGCAGGGCGCGGGCCTGCTCGATGGCCGCCTTGGAGGCGTTGAGGGTAGTGATGTCCGGCGGCACGATCATCAGGACGACCGACGCCATGTCGAAGAGCGCCACCATGGCCTCGTGGCCGAGGCTCGGGAAGGTGGTGTCGACGATCAGGAGCTCGAACTGCTTGGCCAGATCCCGCGCCATGGCGGCCACGTGGTGGGCC
>DATNQJ010000539.1:0-5289 GCA_036704085.1 Stenomitos sp. | reverse complement strand
GGATGCTGCTGCGCCTCGTACGGCGTGAGCACCTGCAGCTCGACCATCCGCACCTCGGCGGGCTTCTCTGCCCCTGCGGCCAAGAGCTTGAACGACAGCGTCACCGTCCCTGGCCGCACCAGCGGAAAGGTCCAGATCTCGGGCGAGGAGAGCGACTGGTACGACACCTTGTACGGCGGAGCGAACAGCGCCTTGCCCGGCGCCTCCCACTGCCACGAGTACCCCTGACGGTTCGGCAGGGCCACCGAGATGCTTTGCCCCACCACTCCGCGCAGCACGTAGCTCTGCTGAGCCGGCGCCTCCAGGGGCGTCGGCGGGGCTGCCAGCACCGGAGCGGCCGCCAGCAACAATCCGACCATCAGCACGGCAACGCGCATCTCAGAGGACCGCCAGGACCTGGTTCATCCGCGCCCGGACCGTGTCGGCATCCCAGCGGATGATCTCGTCCCAGCTGTACGTCCGCCTCAGCCGCTGCACGGCCAAGAAGCCCACGTACGCCGCCGTCCGCGGCGGTAGATCCAGCCCGTCCGGTTGCGCGGACGCATAGCGCGCGAGCACGTCCGGGTCCGACGAGTCGAAGAGCCCCAGGATGTCATGGACGAGCTCCGGCCGCTGGCGCTGCGCCTTGACCCATTCGGCGTCGTTATACCCCAGGGCGTCCGGCTCGCTGAAGCCCGAGAACTGCTCGACGGCGAAGTAGCGCGCCGCCCCTTCCTCGAAGGCCGTGTAGCCCAGGCCCTCGGAGGGTGTCGTGCCCTGCAGGTCGGCGCGCAGGAGGCGGAACATGCCGCTGGCGAGCTCGAGCTCCATGGGCATCGAGGTCAAGGCGTCGACCGGAACGTAGAGCGCCAGGCGATCGCCCACGGTCACGAGGCTGTCCTCGGTGAGCCCGAAGCCCACGCCGAGCACGAAGGGCCGATCGAGCCTCAGCTCACCGGCTGCAAAGACCGTCTGGAGGCGGTTGGCAAGCAGCGGGATGCTGTGCTGGAGCCGGACCTTCCGGAGCTTGATGGCCTCGACCCGCATGGGATCGAGCACCAGGCTGCGCATGTAGGCGGGCAGGGTGGTGTCGTAAAAGGTGCGCCGATCGATCCGGGCGAACACGCCCGCCTCCATCAGCCGGGTCTGCTTGGGCTCGAAATAGGCGCGGAAGGAGGCCACCCGCTCGTTGACGCCGAGGTCCGTGGTCCCGTCCCAGAAGTCGAAGAAGGGATTGGCGAGGTCCAAGAGGGTGAACGCACGGGTCCACTGGCGCCCGACGGGCGGCTCGGCGGCATGCGCCGGCGGGGCCATGCCCGGGGCGATCGCCATCAATGCCAGTAACCATGCCAGTCGACGTGCCAAGGGTGCCTCCTTGCCGGGATCCCGCGCCCGGGAGCTATCATGGGGAGCATATACCATAACGATCGAGAAACCATTAGCCATCCCGCTCGAAGCTGAGCGGCAAACGGGCGAAGGAGACGGGATGCCTTTGTTGGAAGTCCGCAACCTTACGAAGCGGTTCGGCGACCTCCTGGTCGTCGACGGCATCTCCTTCGACCTGGAGCGCGGCGAGATGCTGGGCCTCCTGGGCCCGAACGGCGCGGGCAAGACCACCACCATCCAGATGCTCCTGGGCCTCATCACTCCGACGGCCGGCAGCATCCGAATGTTCGGCATGGACCTCGCGCGCCACCGCCAGCAGATCCTCCAGCGGGTCAACTTCTCGTCCACCTACGTCTCCTTGCCCTACTCCCTGACCGTCCGGGAGAACCTCCTGGTCTTCGGACGTCTCTACGGCATCTCGAACCTCGCGCGCAAGGTCGAGGAGACCATTGAGTTGCTCGATCTCGGGGCCAAGGCCAACCGCCCGAGCAAGGAGCTCTCCTCGGGCCAGCTGACCCGCTTGCACCTGGCCAAGGCCCTGCTCAACGATCCCGAGCTGCTCTTTCTCGACGAGCCGACGGCCAGCCTGGACCCGGACGTGGCCGACCGGATCCGCCACCTCTTGCTGCGCATCCGCTCCGAGCGCGGCATCTCGATTCTCTTCACCACCCACAACCTGCGCGAGATGGAGCAGCTGGCCGATCGGGTCGTGTTCCTGAACCAGGGTCACATCCTCACCACGGGCACCCCCGCCGAGATCGTCCAGCAGTACTCGGCCGAGGACCTGGAAGCCGTCTTCCTGAAGGTGGCCCGCGGAGAGGTGGAGGAGGACTGATGGCCTGGCAGCGTATCTGGGCTCTGATGAGCCGCCACTTCTACGTCATCCGGCGCAACCCCATGCGGATCGCCGAGCTCGTCTACTGGCCCCTCCTGGATCTGCTGATCTGGGGCTTCCTGAGCGTGTACCTGAATCGCTTCGGCCACACGGGAGCCGTCCCCAACTTCCTGGCCTTCTTCCTGGGCGCCCTCATCCTCTGGGACCTGCTCTTCCGGGCCCAGCAGGGGGTGTCGATCGCCTACCTGGAAGAGGTGTGGTCCCGCAACCTCCTGAACCTCTTCGTGAGCCCCCTGTCGGTGGGCGAATTCCTCGCCGCGACGGTGCTCATCAGCCTCTCGAAGCTGGCCCTCTCGACGGTCCTGATGTCGATCTTCGCGGCTCTCTTCTACGGCTTCAACATCCTCATCCTGGGCTGGAGCCTGTTGCCCTTCGTCACGGCCCTGCTCTTGATGGGCTGGGCGCTCGGCATCTTCACCACGGCGGTGGTGCTGCGCTACGGCCAGGGGGCCGAAAGTCTCGCTTGGGTCCTCGCCTTCCTGTTCCAGCCCCTCTCGGCGGTCTTCTACCCGGTCTCGGTCCTGCCGTCCGCCATGCGGCCCCTGGCGCTGGCCCTGCCGTCGGCGCACGTCTTCGAGGGGATGCGCGCGGTCATCCGGACCGGACACGTGCCCCTGGGCCACCTGGCCTGGGCCTTCGGTCTGGATGTCGTCTACGCCGCAGCGTCGGTGGCCTTCTTCTACTGGAACTTCGGCGTGGTCCGCGACCGCGGCCTGCTCGCCAAGACGGGCGAATAGCAACAGGCGGGGGCATTGCCCCCGCCTGTCGGCTTCATGCATTCCTAGCGGGCGACTGCCGCCTGCTTGGTGGCCTTGTCGAAGGCCTGCTGGAGGTCGGCCATCAGGTCGCCGGCGTCCTCGATGCCCACCGAGAGGCGCAGGAGGCCGTCCACCACGCCGCGGGCCTCGCGGATCTCCTTGGGAATGGAGCCGTGGGTCATCGTGGGCGGGTGGGTGAGCAGGCTCTCGACGCCGCCCAGGCTCTCGGCCAGGCTGAAGAGCTCGGTCGAGGTGGCGATGGTGCGGGCGACCTCCATGCCGCCCTTCACGACGAAGGACACCATGCCGCCGAAGTCCCGCATCTGGCGCTTGGCGAGCTCGTGGCCCGGGTGCGAGGCGAGGCCGGGGTAGTAGACCTTCTCGACCAAGGGATGCTCGCTGAGCCAGCCGGCCACCTGACGAGCATTCTCGCAGTGGGCGCGCATGCGCACCGCGAGGGTCTTGATGCCGCGCAGCGTGAGCCAGGCGTCATGCGGGCCGGGGACGCCCCCGATCGAGTTCTGGACGAACTTCACCTCGGTGTAGAGGTCCTCGCGGTTGGTGACGAAGCCGCCGCCCACCACGTCCGAGTGGCCGCCCAGGTACTTGGTGGTCGAGTGCACGACCACGTCCGCGCCGAGGGCGAGCGGGTTCTGGAGGTAGGGGCTCGCGAAGGTGTTGTCGATGGCCAAGAGGAGCCCGCGCTCCTTGGCCACCATCGCCAGGCCCGCGATGTCGATGATCCGCAGGAGCGGGTTGGTCGGCGTCTCGGCCCAGATCAGCTTGGTGTTGGGCTGGATGGCCGCGCGCACGTTGTCGAGGTTCTGCGCGTCGACCCAGCTGAAGGTGATGCCGTAGCGGGTCAGCACCTTCTCGAACAGGCGATAGGTGCCGCCGTAGACGTCATCCGAGACGACCACGTGGTCGCCCGCCTTGAGGAGCTTGAGGGTCGCGTCGGTCGCGGCCACGCCCGAGGCGAAGGCGAGGCCGTAGCGGCCGCCTTCGAGCGAGGCGAGGCACTCCTCGAGGGCCCGGCGGGTCGGGTTCGCGGTGCGCGAGTAGTCGAACCCCTTGTGGACGCCCGGCTCCTCCTGGGTGTAGGTCGAGGTCTGGTAGATGGGAACGATGGTGGCGCCGGTCGTGGGGTCCGCCCCCTGACCGACGTGGATGGCCTTGGTCTCGAACTTCATGCGTTCACTCCCACTTTCTCGGCGCCGGTGAAGTACTCGATGAGGTCGATCTTGGTGAGCACGCCCGACGGACGGCCGCCGACGGTCACGATGACCGCGCCGTCGCCGCGCAGGAGCGCCTCGTACACCTTGCCGACAGGCTCGGTCTCTTCAACCGTGGCGTAGGGGCGGCCCATGACGTCGCCGACGAGCTTGGAGGCTCCGGTGCCGTCGAAGAGGGCCTTGAGCAGGGTCCCTTCCTGGATCGAGCCGACGACGCGATCGCCCTCGACGACCGGCAGCTGGCTGATGCCGTGGTCGCGCAACAGCTCGACGGCCGCCGCCAAAGGAGCGGTGGGCGCGATGGCGATGAGCTCGTGGCGCTCGCCGCGGCTCGCCAACAGCGAGCGAACGGGCACGTTGGGCCGGTTGCTCTCGAGGAAGCCGTGCTGGCGCATCCACTCGTCGTTGAAGATCTTGGAGACGTAGCCGCGGCCCGAGTCGGGCAACAGCACCACCACCACCGCATCCTCGGGCAGCTCGCGAGCCACCCGCAGGGCGGCGACGACGGCCGTACCGGCGGATCCGCCCACCAAGAGGCCCTCTTCCCGGGCCAGGCGGCGGGTCATGGTGAAGCTCTCCTGGTCGCTGATCCGCTCGTAGCGATCGATCAGGCGCAGGTCCACCGTGTCGGGGATGTAGTTCATGCCGATGCCCTCGACCTGGTAGGGCTTCGGGGTGTCGCCCGAGTAGATGGAGCCTTCGGGATCGGCGCCCACCACCACGAGCTTGGGGTTGCGCTCCTTGAGATAGCGAGCGGTGCCCGAGATGGTGCCGCCCGTGCCGATGGAGGCCACGTAGTGCGTGATCTGGCCGTCGGTCTGGCTCCACAGCTCGGGGCCGGTCGACTCGTAGTGGGCCTCGGGGTTCTTCTCGTTGTGGAACTGGTTGGGCTGGTAGGCGCCCGGGATCTCGCGGGTCAGCCGGTTGGCCACCGAGTAGTACGAGTCGGGATGGTCGTTGGCGACCGCCGTCGGGGTAATCACCACCTCGGCGCCGTAGGCGCGCAGGACGTCGCGCTTCTCCTGGCTCATCTTGTCCG
>DATNQJ010000538.1:0-4427 GCA_036704085.1 Stenomitos sp. | reverse complement strand
GGCAGGCTCATCTGGAAGCCGACCAGCAGCTGGAAGGCGAGGATGAGGCCGCTCATCGAGGCGACGTGAAAGATCAGCTTCTGTTGGATGTTCATGGGGTTCTCTCCTCTAGGGCCCGACCGGGAGCTGGGCGGGCACGGGTGGGGGCGAGGCGGGGCGGCCGAACAGGTAGCCTTGCACGAAGTCCGCCCCGTGCGCCTGCACCCAGCGCCATTCGGCCGCTTCCTCGATGCCCTCGGCGATGGTGCGGATGCCCAGGCGCCGCGTGAGCTCGAGCAGGTGCTCGACGATGAGGGCCTTGTAGCGGTCCTGATGCACCGCCTGGACGAGCTTGCGATCGAGCTTGAGGAAGTCCGGCCGCAATTCGTGCAGGAGGTTCAGGGACGAGTAGCCGGAGCCGAAGTCGTCCAGGGCGATGCCGAAGCCCTGGTCGCGGAAGGCGTCCACCAGGGCATGCAGGTGCCCGGAGTGCTCCACGCGGTCCGACTCGACGATCTCGATGACGATCCGGTCATGCGAGAGGCTGCCGACGAGGTCGAGGGTGGCGCTCAGGCAATGGCGCGGGTCGTAGATGGCGGCCGGGTTGATGTTGATGAAGACCCGCTCGACCCGCTCGAATCGGGCGGCCTCGCGCATGGCCGTGCGGCGGGCGGCCAGGTCGAGCTGAGGCAAGAGGCCTGCGTCACGGGCTGATCCGAAGAGGCGGTCCGGCGGCACGATCTGCCCCGTCTCGCTGAGGCCGCGCAGGAGCGCCTCGTAGGCGAAGACCTGCTCGGGCCGCTTGGCCGAGACGATGGGCTGGAAGTGGCTGGTGAGCCGCTCGGCTTCGAGCAACTCGGTCAGCCAGCCCGACTTGAAGCGGGCCAACAGCTCGCGGAGCGGCGAGACCGCCGAGACGTCCACCAAGGAAGGCGGCTCGTCGAGGCCCTTGAGCAGACCTCGGGCGTGGGTGAGTTCGAGCTCGCTAAGGGAGGCCTCGATGGCGCCGACGAGCGCAAGGACGTTCTCGGCCTGGAGGTGCAGGCCAAGGCAACGCTCCAACGGGGACTCGAGCTCGGTGATGGGCTCAAGGGCCTTCCGAAGCTTGATCCAGGTCAAGTCGGAGGGCATGAAGAGGTAGAGTCGGCCGTCGCTCGGCAAGCGAGCGGGGAGGGCGTGGCAGGTGCTGCATGAACTGCCGAGATGCACACATGGCATGGGGAGGCTCCTTGACCGGAAGGCTTGTCTGATGGTTAACTGAGTTAAACATCGTCCGGACCCAGTGACTATGAGCTATCTCAACGACACACCGAAGCCGGCACGCTATTGTGTTGGGACCATGACCGATAGTTCGGTCGTCCTTCCTGCCTGCCTGAAAGGAGCCACCCATGCCGCGCAACGTCGAACTGGACGTGCGTCACTACCACGTCGAGGGCAAGGAGCCCTTCGGCGACATCATCGGAGCGAGCGAGGGGCTGGAGGCCGGTGACAGCCTCATCCTGCGCAACACCTTCGAGCCCATTCCCCTCTACGGTGTCATGCGGAGCCGCGGGTTCTCGCATGCGGTCCGCTCGGAGGCGGCCAACGACTGGTTCATCACGTTTACCAAGCTGTAACGTCTCGAGCTGGCGACTTGACGCCAGCTCTTTTTTTGGATTTCCAATGAGAATGATTCTCATATTCATTCGCAAGATTGCTTGAAAGGAGAACCACGATGAGCGTCTCGTCCACTCACCTTCCCCTGCCTGCCGAGGGCCTGGGCTCGGATCGGATCCCCGGGCACTGGCTTCTGGCCCGCCTCGGCAAGCGGGTGCTCCGGCCGGGCGGCCTCGAGCTGACCCGGCGCATGCTGGCGGGCCTGTCCATCGGTTCGGCGGATGACGTCCTGGAGTTCGCGCCCGGCATGGGGGTGACGGCGCGCATGGCCCTCGGGGCTCGGCCCGCGAGCTACGTGGGGGTCGATCGCGACGAGGCCGTCGTGGCCCAGCTAAGCCAGGCATTGGGGAGCGCGCGACGCTCCTTCGTGCGCGGCGACGCCCATGAGACGAGCCTCCCGGACGGATCGGTCTCGGTGGTGTACGGCGAGGCCATGCTCACCATGCAGCCCGAGGTCATGAAGGCCAAGATCGTCCGGGAGGCCTTCCGTTGCCTGCGCTCGGGGGGACGGTACGGCATCCATGAGCTGTCGCTGGTGCCCGACGATCTGAGCGCCGAGGTCAAGGCCGAGATCGGGCGGGATCTGTCCAGCACCATCAAGGTGGGCGCGCGCCCCTTGACCGTCGCCGAGTGGCGATCGCTCCTCGAGGCCGCGGGGTTCCAGGTGGAAAGCATCGCCACGACCAGCATGTCCCTGCTCGAGACCTGGCGGGTGCTCCAGGACGAGGGGCTCGGAGGCTCCTTGCGCATCGTCTGGAACACCCTGCGCGATCGCCAGGCACGGCGGCGGGTGCTGGAGATGCGCTCGGTCTTCCGGCGCCATGCGACTCGGATGGGGGCCGTGGCGATCGTGGCGCGCAAGCCTTAGTCAGGGGCGAGGCGGGGACCTACGCGCGATCGCGGCTCCCCGCCGGCCCCAGGCGCCGCGGCTCCGCGGCGGTCACGATCGTCTGGAGCTCGCTGCCGGCCTTGAAGTAGGCGATCGCCTCGCGCAGTCCGTGGGCCCGTTCCTGCAACTCGCCGCTCGATCCCGCGATCAGATCGGCCGCCGTCACGGCCTCGTGGGCGCTTTCCCGGATGCGTTGGATCGAGCTGACGACGCGCTTGCCGCCTTCCTGCTGATCCAGGGCGGCCGTCCCCACCTCCCGGCTGACCTGGCGCATGGTCTGGATGGCCAGCGAGACGTGCACGCTCGCCTCGGTCTGCTGGTGCGTCTGGTCGAGCACCTCGGTGGTCAACGTGCGCATGCGCTGGACGGCCCCGATGATGTGATCCGCGGCCTGGCTCTGGGTCTGGGTGGCCTGGGCGATCTCGCCGATGAGCCCCGAGACCTGCTCCACCGACCCGACGATCTCCTTCAGGGCGTCGCCGGCGGACTGCGCCAGGTGCGTGCCCTCCCGGGTGGCCGCGTCCACCTGCTGGGTGACCTGGATGGCCTGCTGGGTCTCGGACTGGATGCTCGTGATGAGCCCTCCGATCTCCTGGGTGGCCTTGGTGGAGCGCTCGGCGAGCTTCCTCACCTCGTCGGCGACCACCGCGAAGCCGCGTCCGGCTTCTCCGGCTCGCGCGGCCTCGATGGCGGCGTTGAGGGCCAGGAGGTTGGTCTGGTCTGCGATGTCGCCGATCACCTCGATGATGTCCCCGATCTCCCCCGAGCGGGTGCCGAGCCGCTCGATGGCCGCGACCAAGTCCCGCATGGCCCCGTCGATCTGGCCGATGCCCGCGATCGTCTGGGTGACGGCCCGCTGCCCGTTCTGGGCGGTCTGGGCGGCGCCTTCGGTCTGCTGGTTGGCGTTCGAGGTGTTGGTAGCCACCTGCTGGATGCTCTTGGCCATCTCCTCGATGCTGGCGGCGGTCTGGTCGGTGGCGGCGGCCAGGTTCTCGGTGTTGTTCGCGACCAGCTGGGCGGCCCGCGCCATGGTCTCCACGGCGCCCGAGGTCGCGTCCACGCTCACCGAGAGCGACTGGGCGTGCTCCGCCACGCGCTCGATGGAGCGGGCCATGGCCTCGATGATCTCCGCGGTGGCCAGCACCGTCTCCTCCTGCCGGTGGGCGCCGCTAGCGGTCTGCTCGCTGCCGGTCGAGATGCGCAGGGTCCCGTCCTCGACCGATACCGCGAGGCTGCGCACCTGCAGGACCACGTTGCGCAGGTCGCCGGCCATGCTCCGCAGGGTGGACTGGAGTTCGGCCGTTTCGCCCTGCCCCGAGACGGGGAAGTCCCGGGTCAGATCCCCCTGGGCGATCGAGCGCATGCCCTCCATGACCTGGTGGACGTCTCGCCGGATGGTGAGGAGGGTCCAGAAGTCCCCGACGAGGTCGATGACCAGCAGGGCGCCCATGAACAGGGCGGTCGCCAAGCTCATCTGGAAGCCTACCAGCAGCTGGAAGGCCAAGAGCAGCCCCCCGACCGATAGGACATGAAAAAGTAGCTTCTGGCGAATGTTCAAGTCGAAAACTCCTTCAAATCAACCAGTGGTGCGCATTACAGCGATCGTGACTCTCATACCTTCGGCGGGCCATGCCCAAACGGGGGGCGGCCAACTTGTTCGCCCGCCCATGGGTCTTGGGCGGGCGATCATGGTTGTCTCTTGATAGGCCGAGTAAAGCACCCCCAGGATGGCGGAGAGTATGAGCTATCTCAAGGACGGCCCGCCGCAGGGGCGGTATCCTGTTTAGGAACAGCCCGAAGGGGCGGTCATCTACCGGGAAAGGAGCCGACATGTCGCGTACCGTCGAGTTGGACGTGCCTCTTTTCACCGTCATGCGCAGCCGCGGCTTCACCCATGCCAGTC
>DATNQJ010000537.1:0-9779 GCA_036704085.1 Stenomitos sp. | reverse complement strand
TGGCGTGCCTGCTCACGGTGCTCGCGTCCGGGTTGGCCACCGGGTGTGCGACGTCCCCTGCCACGACCCTCTCTCCTCAGGGAAGCCAGGTTCAGCCAGCCAAGCCCCCCATGATGGCGCCCCCGACGGCCGACCGCAAGGTGCAAGGCGGACGCGTCGGCACCACAACGCGCATGGGGTAACGCAGGGAGGGGGGAAGCAAGGCCTCCCCCCTTTTGTAGGGATCGAGCCCTCGCTCCCAGGGCTTTTCCCCGGCGTCTCGTGGCTGGCTTGCTTCCCCGCGGCATGGGCGCTATCGTCTAAAGGCCAAAGGAGATCGCCCCATGAGACGCCGCCCCATCGTCCTCTGCCTCAGCCTGGTCCTGACGGCCCTGTCGGGCTGTACCGACCCGACGGCCACGCCCAACGCCGCCATGTCGCCGGCGCCCGCCGCAAGCTCCGGGGGGCAGTTCGCCCTCGCCTGGAAGCAAGACCTGTCCGGCCGGGCCCAGGGGGTGGCCGTGCCGCCCAACGGAGACGTCTACCTCAGCGTCAACGCCTCCTACGACGGCCTGGACCCCTTTACCGAGGGGGGCGGGGCGATGGTGTTCTCCTCCAAGGGTGCCAAGCTCCGGGACATCCCGACCCTCCTGCCCAAGGACTGCGACGCGTGCATCCGCCTGATCTTCGCGCCGAATGCCCCACAAGTGGCCTCCCAGAGCGTGCTCCTGAGCAACTACAACTGGGGCGTCTTCAAGCTCGACACGGCGACCCAGGCGGCCACGCGGCTTGCCATCGACACGAACAACCTCTCGACCAGCATCACGGGAGTCGACAGCAACAGCGCCATCTCGGCCGATGGCTCCATGGCCTTCCTGGCTGGCAGCCGTCTCGGCGTGCTGAACCTTGGCACGGGTCGGCTCGAGCGCATGGTCGACTTCGGGCACGACGTCAAGCAGATCGTGCCGGCCTCGGGATCCGCGTACCTGGTCAACCTCACGGAGAACCTGGACTCCAAGGGGACCCTCGCGCTGTGGAATCCGACGACCGATGCCCGGTCGACCTTCGAGACGGCCTATCCCGTGCGCGGGATCGCCGCCCGGGACTCCTGGGCCGTGGGCGTGGTCGAGAGCGGCCTGAGCGAGTATCAGGTGGTCCAGTGGGATCTCGCCCAGAATCCCCCGGTGGAGAAGAACCTCGGGGGCTTCCGGATGAGCGGCGGCAACGAGTTGAGAATGGCCGTCCGCCCGGGTAAACGACAGGTAGCCATCGGGACGGCTGGGATCTCGGCGGTGAACGACGGCACCATCACGCTCTTGGCGGGAAGTACCGTCTTCATCGACGCCGACAAGGGGACGATCGGCCGAGCCGACACCAGCAGTGTCCAGGGACTGAGCTTCAGCCCCGATGGCGGCATGCTTTACGTGGCTGATACCGGAGGTCTCAAGGCCTTTGCCCTACCCTAACCCCACGCGCCTCGCGGCCCTCTCGCTCGTCCTGTCCCTTGCGGGCTGCATGTCCCTCGGCAAGACCTTCGACTCCACCACCAGCGCGGGCGGCCACCTCAAGGCCAGCGACGCGGCCTCGCACTCCAAGGCCCGGATCCGGCGCGACGGCCGCGAGGTCGTCGTCGAAGAGGCCTACCGCTTCGACCTCGCGAAGCTGGTGGACGTGGATGCCGGCTACGTGCCGGGCGACTACCAGGACGAGGGCGCGCAGACCAAGGACGAGACCCTCATCTCCATGGCCATCCACGGCGCCTTCGGCATGGGCACCTTCAACGCAGTGCTGGACAAGGTCGACACCCCGTGGGCCAAGCAGATCATGGCGCAGACGCGGATCGGGAAGCCTTTCCTGGTGCGATCGCTCAGCCCCAAGCGCGACGATTACTACGTCGTGCCGGTCTTCTACAAGAGCCGGTGGGGCGTGGCCAACCACGTCGGGGTGACGGCCCAGGGCACCTATTACAGCAACGGCTTCACCATCCCCAACATGCCCATCGAGAAGCCGGAAAGCAAGACGGCCTATGGGCGAGCGAACGTCGATCGGCGGATCGCACACCTGGGCAAGCTCCAGGAAGCCCCCGAGCGGGTCTGGGTCGAGACCGATCCGCCCCAGCAGGATGCGGTGATGGGCTACTGCTGGCTCCTCAAGACGGACGACGGCATGAGGCTGATGGATACGCAAGGCCATACGGGCGGCTTGACGGCCGTTCAAGCCGCCCAGGTCAAGGCCGGGAAGCTCCTGGAAGGAGCCATCTCCCTTCAATAATACGAGTGCGATCTTCTCGTCATATTCATGCAACAATTAGCGGGAATACTCGTCATGTAATCCCTTGGCCGCTCTGGAGGTCCCGCATGATCATCGTAGTCAACGACGTCGCCTATGAAGTCACCCCAACTCCCGGTGGATTGACCTTCGAGCTCCCCGATGGCGATCGCCAGGCCTTCATTCCATGGGCCCGGGTCATGGAGCATGCCTTCCCCATGGAGCCCGGCGAGCACACGGATCACATCCTGGACGGCACGCTGACCGTGCCCGAGTACCTGGCCGGCATCGAGCCGCACGCCAAGCCGACCCTGGTTCGCTAAGTCCCCCCGGGAGCGCCGGCAACTAGCCGGCCTCTCTTACCGGTCTAGTCCTTGACGGCCCCTTCGAGGAGGCCGCGCACGAAGTAGCGCTGCCCCAGCACGAAGACCGCTATCGCCGGCAAGACCGCGATCGCGGTCGCGGCCATCAGGAGGCCCCAGTCCGTGACCTCGCTCATGGAGCTGCGGAAGGCCGCAAGGCCCACGGGAAGCGTCCGCACCGCATCCGAATGGGTGACGACCAGGGGCCACAGGAACGTGTTCCAGGACGCGAGGAACTCGAAGATGGCGAGCGTGGCGATGGCCGGAAGTGCTGTCGGCAGCGCCACGCGCCAGTACAGGTCCCACGGGCTGCAACCGTCGATGCGCGCCGCATCCTCCAGCTCCGTCGGCAGGTTCAGGAACCACTGCCGGAAGAGGAAGATGCCGAAGGGGCCCGCGAGGCCCGGCAGGATGAGGGCCTGGTAGGTGTCCACCCAGCCGAGCATGGAGACCAGGGCGAAGAGGGGCACCAGGTTGATGTAGACGGGGACCATCATGGTCGCGAGCACCGCAAAGAACAGGGCCCCGCGGCCCTTGAAGCGGAGGCGCGCAAATGCGAAGCCCGCCATGGAGCCCGTCACGACCTGCCCCACGACCGTCACCCCGGCGACGAGCAGGCTGTTCAGGAAGTAGCGCAGGATGGGCGTCTCGGTGAGCGCCTTGCGGAAGTTCTCGAGGGTCGCGGGCTGCGGCCACCACTCGGGCGGATACGCGATGGTCTGGGCGTAGGTCATCAGCGACGTGCCCAGCATCAAGAGGAAGGGAGCCGCCATCGCCAGCGCGCCGAGGGCGAGCACCAGGGTCGCGAGCCACGTCTTCTGCCTCATGCGTCCTCCTGATGGCTCAAGCGCCTCCGGGCCCACCACTGCAGCCCGCTCAGGGCCACGAGCACCGCGAAGAGGATGTAAGCCAAAGCCGATGCCTTGCCGAGCTTGAAGTAGGTGAAGGCGTTCTGGAAGAGCCAGAAGCCGATGATGGTCGTCGAGCGGTGCGGGCCCCCCTCGGTCATGAGGTAGACGGTGTCGAAGGTCTGGAAGGCGCGGATGGTGGCCATCATGGTCACCATCACGAGCGTCGGACCGAGCATGGGCAGGGTCACGAACCGGAAGCGCTGAACGCCGTTCGCGCCATCCAGGCTCGCCGCCTCCAGCTGCTGCGCGGGCACGGCCTGTAGGCCCGCGAGGAAGAGCAGCATGTCGTAGCCGAGGTTCTTCCAGACGCTCACCATGACCAGAGACGGCAAGGCCCAGTGCGTGTCGCTGAGCCAGCGCACGGGCCCGAGGTGGAAGAGGGCCAACAGGGCGTTCAAGAGGCCGGTACGCGGATCGAAGATCCAGCTCCACAAGATGGCGCCCGCCACCATGGAGGTCACGACGGGCATGAAGTACGCCGTCCGGTAGAGGGCCTGGAAGCGAACCTTTTGATTGAGGGCGATCGCGAGCCCCAGGGCCAACGCCACGTCGAAGACGACGTAGAGCAGGACGAAGACGCCCGTCTGCAGCATCACCCGGTAGAAGAGGGGGTCTCCTGCCAGGTCCTGGTAGTTGGCGAGCCCCACCCACTTCGGAGCCCCCAGGAGGTCCCACTGGGCGAAGCTGAGGAGGAAGGAACCCAGAGTCGGCAGGACCGTGAAGATCCCGATGCCCGCCAGAGCCGGCAAGAGGAGCCAGAAGGCCCAGCGCGCTTCCGCGCGACGCAACGGAGCGCTCACCGGTTGTCCTCCCGCAAGAGCGCGTCGATGCGCTTGGCGATCGGTCGCAGCGTCTCCTCGACGCCCGCCTCCCCGTTCCAGGCCGGGGTCATGCCGTCGATGAGCTCGTACTGGATCTCGTCGTAGGAGGGAGAGGTGCGCGTGGGGCGCGAGGCGGCGACCACGTCCAGGAACACCCGGCTCGAGGCGGGCGCGCCGGAGAGGAAGGCCGGAGAGTTGGCCACGTCGGGACGGCTCGGCACGATGAGGCCGCTCTCGGTGAAGGCCGCGATCGCCTTCCGGCTCGCCAGGAAGCGGATGAGCCGCCAGGCCTTCTCGGGCTGTTTGCACGTTTTCGAGATGCTCCAGCCCGAGGCGTCGGCATCGACCACCGAACCCGCCTTGCCCGCCGGGAAGGGGGCCACGTCCCATGGGAAGTCGAGCTTCTTGCGGAAGCCCGGCACCACCCAGCGGCCACCCACCATCATGGCGAGCTTACCCTGGGCGAAGAGTTGGCTGGGCCGGGCGTTCCCCACCTGTGCCTCGGTGGGGGCCACGTGATACTTGAAGCGCAGGTCGTAATAGCGCTGGAGGGCCGCGAGGCTCGTCGGCTCGAGCAGGGTGCAGCGTTGGGTGTCGGGATCCATCACGTCGCCGCCGTCGCTCCACAGGTACGGCAGCCAGTACAGCGGATAGGGCGAAAAACCGACTCCGAACTGCGCATCGCCCCTGGTCAAGCGCTGGGCCCTGGCGACCATGTCCTCGTAGGTCCAGCCGGCCTTCGGGTACGGCACGCCCGCCGTGTCGAAGAGCTTCTTGTTGTAGAAGATGACGAGGTTGGAGAGGTCGCGCGGGATGCCGTATAGCGTGCCCTTCCACGACATGGCGTCAAGCACCGGACGGTAGAAGTCACCGGGCTTGAGTTCGGGGTCGTGGGCGAGCATGGGGCCCAGGTCGCGCAGGACGCCACGGTTGGCGAAGCCCGGCAGGGTCTGGCTCTCCATGAAGAGCACGTCCGGCATGGAGCGGGAGGCCGCGAGCAACCGGACCTTGTGCGGGTACTCGTCGGGGATGTGGATGAGCTTCACGGGCACGTCCGGGTTCGCGCGCTCGAAGTCGGCCAAGAGCGGCTTGAGGGTCTCGATCTCGTCGATCGACCCCCAGGTGGAGAACGTGATCGCCTCCGTGCCCGGTCGCGCACAGGCGGCCAGGAGCAGCGTGGTGAGAACGACGATCCCCTTGCGCAGCACCCTTACTCCCTCTATGATCGGCTCGTAGCGCCCAACTTCACGTCCTGGAGGCCCTGTGGACACCCAGCTCAACCCGCCACGGCGCCCCGAGCTCGACCTGATCCCCTATCGGCCGGAAATGGCCCCGGATCTGCTCACCGTCTGGCATTCAGCCATTGGCGATCGTTACCCCATTATGCCCGCACTGTGGGAGACCAACACCCAGGGCGATCCGAGCTTCACGCCGGAGGACCTCCTGGTAGCGGTTCAGGACGGAGCGATCGCGGGCTTTGCCCTGACCAAGCGCTTTCGCGAGGAAGCCGTCACCTGCGAGCGTTATCTCTCGGTCGGCTACCTGGCCCTGATGGCCGTCGCCCCCGGAGTTCAGCGCCAGGGGCTGGGCTCCCGGCTTCTGGCCGCCGCCGAGGCCCGGCTGCGGGACGGAGGCGCCGAGAAGGTCGTCCTCGGGGGCAGCTTCCACCACTTCATGCCGGGCGTGCCGTCGAACTGGGCGGAAGCGCGGGCCTTCGTCGCGGCCCGGGGCTACGCCATGGGCAAGGACGTCTGCGACGTGCGGCGGGACCTGACGTCGGAGACCCCACTGCCGGACGTCTCCGAGCTCCTCGCGGCGCGGCCCCACGTCACGATCCGGCCGTACCAGGAGGGGGAGTCCAATCCCCTCATGAAGTTCCTGCTCTCCAACTTCCCGGGCCGCTGGCCGCGCGATGTGGGGTACTTCCTGGACCACGGTGGGGACATCGGGCAGATCATGGGCCTCTTCGTCGACGGGGTGCCGCGCGGCTTTGCCCACCTCCACCCCCCGGGCTCGCCCGGCGCCCGCCGGTGGGCGGGCTTCAACCCCGCCGTCTCGGCGCTCGGCCCCATCGGGGTGGGCAAGGTCGTGCAGGGCCACGGACTGGGGCTCGCGCTCCTGGTCAAGGGCCTGGAGCATCTGAAGGCCCTGGGGGCGACGGATACCGTCATCGACTGGACCGACCTCATCGCCTTCTACGGCAAGTGCGGCTTCACTCCCTTCCAGGGCTACACCCTCGGCGAGAAGGGGCTGCGTTGAACCGTCCCACCATCGAGCCTACCGCTCTCTCGGCGATCCTCGAGCAGTATCCGGACCTCGGAGACCTGCTGCGGATCCGCCGCAACGGCTTGAGCGTCAACACGGCCACCTGCCTGTTCGAGACGTCCCGGGGCGCGTATTTCGCGAAGGCCTACGACCCGCTCCAGCGCGATCCCGTTAGCATCCTGGCCGAGCATTCGCTCGTCTGGAAGCTCCTCGAAGGGGGCTACCCCACCCCGAGGCTGCTGGTGAACCGTGCCGAAACGACCGTGACCTGGCATGGGGGACAGGCCTTTGTCCTCACGACCGTCGCGCAAGGGGAGGACCGGTACGGCAGCGTGGGCGTGTTCGAGGCCTTCCAGACCCACTCCGAGGCGCGGGCAGCCGGTGCCGCCCAGGCCAGGTTCCACCTCCTACTCGCCGACGGCCCAGCCCTCTCGCCCAAGCCGTTCCGAGGCCTGACGGCCCGGTATGAGCTCCTGATGGCGCCAAGCGTCGAGGAAGGCTTCGAGGCGCTACTCCAGCAGGCCCCGTCGCTCCGTTCGTTCCTCGCCGGACGGCCGGACTGGCCTTCCGTCCGCACGTTCGCGGCGGTGCGGCAAGAGCCGGTGGCGGCGCATGCCCCGGCCCTGCCGCAGGGGCTCATCCACGGGGATTTCATCAAGCGCAACCTGTTCTGGCAGGGGCACGAGGTCTCGGACGTCATCGACTTCGACCTCTGGAACGTCGGGTACTGGGTCTACGACCTCGCCCTCGCACTCTTGCCCTGCGGCTTCGACTGGCCGGCCTTGCTGAAAGGGGAGGGGACGCCTCGGATCGCGGACATGCAGAGCTATCTGGAAGGCTACCAATCGGTGCGACGGCTGACGTCCGCCGAGTCGGCGGTCTTGCCCACGGTCCTCGAGACGGCCCGGGTCGAGTTCTACTTGGGGGCGATCGCCACGATGATCGATCGGGGCGACGCGGTGCAGGCCGAGCGCTTCTACGACTTGCTGCTCGGGACCACCCGATGGTTCCACGAGCATCCGGAATGGGCCTCGGGTCTTATGTCCACTTAAAGACCGCCTCCATTGGCCACTCCTGGATATGTCATGCACTGAAGGAACCGTTCGTCCTGAGCCTGTCGAAGGATAACGGTTCCTCTAGTGCATGAACCCTCGTAGAGCGCCCAAAAGACAAATGAAGCGGGCCCCCCAGCCGGGGGGCCCGCTCGTCTTGGGGAGGGTTTACTTCTTCAAGAAGGCCTTGAGGAAGTCCTTCCAGGACTCGTTCGCGAAGGCGATGGCCTTGGGGTCATCGTACTTGGCGTTGTAGGACTGGTTGGCGCCGGGGAAGTAGACCACCAGGCCCTGGGCGTTGGTGACCGACTCGGAGACCTTGCCGGTGTGGGTCTCGGCGACGACCGTCTTGGCCAGAGCGGCCTGGACGTCCTGAGCCGCGCCCTTGACGCCGCTCGAGGCGTTGCTGGCGAGCAGCTGGGTCACGAAGTGGCCGAGGTCCGCGCAGTCACGGTTGTAAAAGCTCTGGGTGCTGGCGCGGGCCGAGCTGATGGCGGCCTTGTCCGTGCCGAGCGAGCCGGTGAGCACCGACGAGAAGTTGTTCATCGCCGGAACCAGGCTGCCGGTGAGGGCGTTGATGTCCGTGGCCGAGAGCGTGTAGTCGGTGGCCCGGCCGCTGGTGTTCTGCGAACCGCCCGCCTTGTAGCTGTCGCCGTAGGACTTGACCAGGGCCGCGGCGGCCTGCACGGGGGTGCTCGAAGCCGTCACGTTCTTGAGCCAGTTCATGTAGTCCCAGCCGGGACCGGGCTCCAGCTCCTCGGAGGCGACCAGGTAGTTGGCGGCACCCTTCAGCTGATAGGCGAGCTCGACGTGACCCATCAAGCAGGCATCGAAGCCGACGATGTCGATGGGCTGGCCGGCGGCCCTGGCCATCGCCGGAACGATGGTGCTCAGGTCGCTGGTGTTCATGTGCGAGCCGTTGTCATCCCAGCCGAAGCCCTTGTAGAAGAACTCGGTGCTGTTGTAGGTGCCGCGGCGGAAGATGCCCGAGCCGTGGTCCCAGACGCTCACCATGTAGTGCTCGGCGGGATACTTCTGGACCGCCCACTCGCCGAAGGCCTTGAGGACGCTCGGGTCGCCCGAGTTGATCTCGTGGCTCGCGGGGATGAAGGGCACGTCGGTGTTGGGCACCGAGACGAGGGTCGAGTTCTTGCCGTTGGCGTCGTGCTTGATCTCGTAGACCGCCGAGTCACCCTGCTTGGTGCCATCGAAGAGCACGATCACGTTGACGTCATCCGAGTTGATGCCGGCTTCCATCTCGTTCATGTCCTCGAGACCGAACGAGTAGAGGTTGTTGTCGGCCGCCAGGTGAACCATGATGGTCCACTTCTTGGCGCCCTTCGGCAGCACGCGCTTGGCGCCGAACTTGGTGGTGTTAGTCTGGACGCCCGGAAGGTTCAGGCCGCAACCAGCCAACAGGGTACCCGCCGCCACGAGGGCCAACAGCTTCTTCATGAACTAGCGCACTCCTATTCAGTAAAGGGAGAGACTGTGTAACGTCGGGTTTAACCTTCGTTAAACCGAACTTAACCATAACAGTACACGATCCCTCGGTAGGGTGCCAGCCCTTTATGACGGAAAAAAGGAGTTTTAATTCAGATTTAATAAACCATTCGATAGCAAGCCCCCAAGCGCCGCGTGACGCCCTTCCCGGCCCAGAGGCGGCAGGCTGCGTGGCTCAAGGAAAGCCTTTCGCCCCCCATGACAGCGAGCCTCGAGTCCGCTCGGCGCGGACTCGAGGCTCGGTTGGGTGAAGGCGAGAGCTAGGAGATCTCGAAGAAGGCCTTGAAGCGTCCCAAGAAGCCGCCCTCGGGCTCGGCAGGCACCGTCTCCACCATGCCCCCGGACTCGAGGGCCCGGGCGTTTTGGGCCCGCCGCTCGGCGACGATGCGGGCGATCTCGTCGGCGATCGCGGGGTTGGTGTTCAGGACCGTCTTGAAGGCCACCCGATCGATCTCGAGCAGCTCGCTTTGCACCTCGGCTGTGACGGTGGCGCTGCGCGGCTGGCCGCTCAACAGGGACATCTCGCCGAAGACCTGGCCAGGCAGGACCTCGGCCACCTTGGAGTCGGCGATCGACACCGCCGCTTGGCCGCTCATGAGGATGAACATGCTGGTCCCC
>DATNQJ010000536.1:0-3409 GCA_036704085.1 Stenomitos sp. | reverse complement strand
CCACCTTGCGGTCGGCGAGGAGATCTCGCGCGACCAGCTCCTCTTGCGCCTGGTGGGCGTGCAGTACGAGCGCAACGACGTGGAGTTGATGCGCGGCCGCTTCCGGGTGCGCGGCGACACGCTCGAGATCGTTCCGGCCTGGGAGGAGAACGTCTTCCGGATCGAGCTCTTCGGCGACGAGATCGACCGCATCACCGAGATCGACCCGGTCACGGGCGAGATCCTCGGCGTGCGCGACTCGCTCTCCATTTACCCGGCCAAGCACTTCGTCACCTCCGAGGAGCGCATGCAGGAGATCCTGCGCGGCATCGAGGAAGAGCTCGAGGTGCGCCTGGCCGTGCTGCGCCAGCAGAACAAGCTGCTCGAGGCCCAGCGCCTGGAGCAGCGCTGCAACTACGACCTCGAGATGATCCGCGAGATCGGCTACTGCAACGGCGTCGAGAACTATTCGCGCCACTTCACGGGCCGCGCGCCCGGCGAGCCGCCCCCGACCCTCCTCGAGTACTTCCCCAAGGACTTCCTCGTGGTCATCGACGAGAGCCACGTGACCATCCCGCAGGTCCAGGGCATGTACCAGGGCGACCGCGCCCGCAAGGAGACGCTCGTCGAGCACGGCTTCCGCCTGCCCTCGGCCATGGACAACCGGCCGCTCAAGATCGCGGAGTTCTGGGAGCACGTCGGTCAAAAGGTCTTCGTCTCCGCTACGCCTGGTGACTACGAGCTCAAGGTCTCGGATCAGGTGATCGAGCAAATCATCCGTCCGACGGGGCTCCTGGATCCCGAGGTCTTCGTGCGCCCCATCGAGGGCCAGATCGACGATCTGGTCGGCGAGATCCGTGAGCGGGTGGAGCGCGACGAGCGCACGCTCGTCATGACCCTCACCAAGAAGATGGCCGAGGACCTCACCGAGTACATGCAGGAGATCGGCCTGCGGGTGAAGTACCTCCACTCGGACATCAAGAGCCTCGAGCGCATCGAGATCCTGCGCGACCTGCGCATGGGCGGCTTCGACGTCTTGGTCGGCGTCAACCTCCTGCGCGAGGGCATCGACCTGCCCGAGGTCTCCCTCATCACCATCCTCGACGCGGACAAGGAAGGCTTCCTGCGCGCCCACCGATCGCTCATCCAGATGATCGGCCGCGCCGCCCGCCACCCGCGCGGCCAGGTCATCATGTACGCCGACAAGATGACCGACTCCATGACCAAGGCCCTCGACGAGACCGAGCGGCGCCGGGCCATCCAGCTCGCCTACAACCAGGAGCACGGCATCACGCCCAAGGCGATCGTCAAGAGCACCCGCAACGCCATCCTCGAGAGCCTCATGGGCGAGAAGGTGGCGGCCCCGCTCCCCTTGCCGGCCTCGGCAAGCCCGGACGACCTGCCCAAGCTCCTCAAGGAGCTCGAGACCCAGATGAAGGCGGCTGCTGCCGTCCTCGACTTCGAGACCGCCGCGCTCTTGCGCGATCGCATCCAGGCCCTGCGCCTGCAGCAGGAGAAGGCACGCAAGGACATGAAGCTTCATGGCTGATCTGCGCACCCATCGTGAGCTCACCGAGCGCGGCGAGGCGGCCATCGTCTCGGCCCTGTTGGGCCTGGGCGCCGACTACGTCATCCTCCCGCACCTCTTGCTGCCCGGCATGCTGGGCCCGCGCCACCCGGACGATCTGGACGTGGTGGTGCTGGGCCCGCGGGGCGTGGCCCTCATCGAGTACCGCCACTGGCATGGCCATCTGACGCTTGCCCCCTTGGGCGAGCCCTGGATCCTGCGCTTCGCGGCGGGCGGCGACGAGGCGCGTCCCAACCCCATCGACAGCCTCTCCACCAAGGTCGAGGCCCTTCACGATCACCTCCAGGCCCAGGGCCTGGCCCCGACGCTCCTGATCAAGGCGGTGGTGTTGCCCGATCGCACCCAGGTCGAAGGCTCCGCCGACGTGCCCGTCATCCCGCGCTCGGAAGTCGCCCGCTGGATCACCGACGCCCTGCACGGCGAGGGGACGAGCTGGACCAGCCAGGCGGCGGACCTCCTGCGCCCGCCCACGCCTCCGCGCATGGTCAACCAGTACCGGTTGACGACCCTGTTGGGCCGCTCGCCCGAGCGCACCACCTACCTCGCCTACGACACCTTGAAGTCCAGGGTCGTCACCCTGCGCGAGCTGCCCTACGATCCCTTCCAGCGGCCCGAGGAGCTGGAGCGGACCCGGACCGAGCTGTTGCGCGAGGCCAAGCTCACCATGGAGCTGCAGCACCCGGCCATCGAGCGCATCGAGCAGATCATCCCCCAGGACGACTGCTACTACGTGGTCGGCGAGTGGCTCGAGGGCGCGCTGAACCTGCGCGAGATCCTCGGCCAGGGCCCCATGAGCGTCGAGGCCGCCCTCGACATGGCGATCGCCTGCGCCGACGCCCTCAGTTACGCTCACGGCCGCGGGGTCGTGCACCGCAACGTGCGCCCCGAGAACATCCTGATGGCCGGCCGGGTGGTCAAGCTGACCAATTTCAAGCTCGCCAAGAAGGCGGATCTCGCCACGCGTTCGAGCTTCGATCTGCGCGCCATGGCCCAGGAGAACCCCTACGCGGCCCCCGAGTTCCGCCTCGGCGCCGAGGGGCACCACCGGGTGGACGCCCGCGCGGATGTCTACGCGCTCGGAGCCGTCCTCTACGAGGCGCTCACGGGCGAGCCACCCCTGCACCTCGACGAGAAGTACTGGAATGCCCCGTCGGGCCTCAATCACAGCGTGAAGATCGCCCTCGACGAGATCATCCAGCAGGCGTTGCGCTTCGACCCCGCCCAGCGGTTCTCGACCATGGCCGCCTTCCGCGAGCGGCTCCTGGCCATCCGTGAGGGCCGCAAGACCGAATCGAAGGGCCTGCGGTACAGCGATCGCCGCCTCTTCAAGCGCACGCGCAACAGTCTCGTCTACCGGGCCACGGACCTCGAACGCGGCCGCGAGGTCGCCCTCAAGAAGATCCTGCTCGATCCCATGCTCACGCCGGATGCGCGCCAGGCCACGGTGCAGCGCCTGCTGCGCGAGGCTCCGATCGCCGCGGCGTTGGTCCACCCGCGCATCGTGACGGTGCTCGACCACTTCGTCGAGGACGACGACCCCTACGTCGTCATGGAGTGGCTGGAGGGCCACGATCTGCGCGAGCACCTGGACGGCAAGCGGCCGCCCTTGTCGGTGGACGACGCGCTCGACGTGGTGCGCCAGGCGGGAGAGGCCCTCGGCTACGCGCACGGCCAGGGGGTCGTGCACCGGGACATCAAGCCCGAAAACTTGCTCCTGGAGGGCTCACGGGTCACCATCCTGGACTTCGGCCTGGCGGCAGTCGCGGGCGACGAGCCGGACGAGCCCGGCAAGGCGGGCGGGACGGCCCGCTACATGGCCCCGGAGGTGATCCTGGGGGGCAT
>DATNQJ010000535.1:0-3570 GCA_036704085.1 Stenomitos sp. | reverse complement strand
CTTGATGTGGAAGTACTTGTCGAAGATCCGATCCAGCTCGGCGGGCGGAATGCCGGGGCCGGTGTCCTCCACCTCGATGCGGAGCACGCCGTCCGCAGGCACGGCGCGCAGCGTGATGCCACCCTGGACCGTGAACTTGAGAGCGTTGCTGACCAGGTTGCCCAGGACCCGCTTGAGGATGCGGCGATCGCCCAGCACCATCGGCAAGTGATCGGGGGCCTCGCAGGTGAGCGTCAGGCTCCGGTCCCTCGCCACCAGCTCGCACTCGTTCATCACGTCCGCGAAGAGGTAGTGCGGGTTCATGGGCTCGGCCACCACGGTCAGGCCCGACTCGGCCCGGTGCAGCTCCAACAGGTCGCCGACCAGCTGCGACAGGTCCAGGATCTGGTCGCGCGCCATGGAGACGAGCTGCCGGGAGTCCTCGACCGCCAGCTCCTGGTTCAGGCAGAGGTTGAGGGCGATGCCCACGCCTTCGAGGGGCGATCGCAGGTCGTGGACCAGCATCGAGGTGAAGTCCTTGCGCAGCTGGTTGAGCTCGCGCTCCGCCTTGCGCACCCGGATCACCGAGCGGATCCGCACCAGGAGCTCCTCGGGGTTGATGGGCTTGGTGAGGTATTCGTCCGCCCCCAGGCTGAGCCCGCGCTCGACGCTCTTGGGCTCCAGGTAGGTCGCCGTCAGGATGATGACCGGGATGTGGCGGGTGAGGCTATTGCCCTTGAGGGCCTCGAGCATGGTGAACCCGTCCATGCCGGGCATCTCGAGGTCCAACAGGATGAGATCGGGGCGCGCCTCCTTGGCCAGCTCCAGTCCCTGGAAGCCGTCGTCGGCCCCGAGGTACCCCAGGCCGCGGGCCTCGAGGATCATCTTGAGCAGGGCGAGGTTGTCCTCGTGGTCGTCGACGACCAGAACGCGCAGCTCAGGCCCGGACATGGGACGCGACCTCCTCGACCAGGGACAGGAAGCTCTCCACCTCGATGGGCTTGGTGATGTAGCCGTCGAAGCCGGCTGCCATGGCCCGCTCGGCGTCGCCCGCCATGGCATGGGCCGTCAGGGCGACGACGAGCACGGACCGCTCCGCCTTGATGGCACGGGTCGCGCCCCAGCCGTCCACCGCGCCGGGCAGGGACAGGTCCATGAGGATGAGGTCGAAGTCCTCGGCGAGGGCCTTGGAGATGGCCTCCTCGCCGGTCACCGCCTCGGTGACCTGCCAGCCGCCGAAGCGCAGGAGGTCGCCCGCGAGCTTGCGGTTGTCGTCCACGTCCTCGACCAAGAGCACTCGACGCATCAGGCCTCCACCGGCTCGGACCGGAGGGGCAGGGTCACGGTGAACGTGCTGCCCTGGTTCACGATGCTCTGGACCGTGAGCTCGCCGCCCAACAGGCGAGCCATCTTGGCGCAGATGGGAAGCCCCAGGCCCGTGCCGCCCACCTTGCGGGTGGACGAGCTGTCGACCTGGTAGAACTCGTCGAAGATGCGCGCGATCTCCTCGTGCGGGATGCCGATGCCCGTGTCCGAGACCACCACCTGCCAGCAATCGCCGGTGTGCTGGCTGGTCAGGCGGATCTCGCCGCGGTCGGTGAAGTTGATGGCGTTGGTGAGCAGGTTGAGGACGATCTGGCGCACCTTGGTGGCATCCGACTCGACCTCGGCCGGCGCGTTCGAGAGGTCGTGCGCGACCACGTGCCCGCGCTTGCGCGCGAGGGGCTCCACCGCGCTCAGGGCCTGCATGACGGCCTCGCGCGGATTGAAGGTCTCGATACGCACGGGCATCTTGGAGGCCTCGATCTTGGAGATGTCGAGCACGTCGTTGATGAGCGCCAAGAGGTGCTTGCCGTTGCGCAGGACCCGCTCCAGGCCGTCCTGCTGCTGGTTGTTGAGCGGCCCGTAGAGCTGCTTGACGAGCATGTCGGAGAAGCCGATGATCGAGTTGAGCGGCGTGCGCAGCTCGTGGCTCATCTTGGCGAGGAACTCGCTCTTGAGGCGGCTCGCCTTCTCGAGCTCCTCGTTCTTCTGGGCGAGCTCCGTGGTGCGGGCCGCCACCAGCGCCTCGAGGTTCTCGTTGGTCTCCTTGAGCTGGCGGTAGAGGCGGGCGTTCTCGATGGCGATGCCGCCCTGGCGCGCCAGGGACTGGAAGATCTCCTCGTCGGCCCCGTTGAAGTCGCTGCCGTCGAGCTTGTCGCTCGCCATCAAGAGGCCGATGCTCTTGCCCTGCTTGTCGAGCAGGGGCACGCCCAGGAGCTTGTCGATGCGCATGTGGTCCTTCGGGAAGCCCTTGCGGCCCGAGTAGGTCGACACGTCGCTGAGGCGGACCGGCTTGCCGCCGAAGAAGATGTCCGAGATGATGCCCCGGCCCAGGGGAACCATGAAGGTGCCCCCGTGGGGGTCGCGGCGATCGCCCGCATGCTGGTACGAGAAGGCGGCGGACACCAGGCCCGACAGCTCGTCGTTGAGTTGATAGATGATGGCGGCCTTGGCGTTCACCAGGAGGCGTGCGGCGTCGACGATGACCTGGAAGATCTTGTCCAGCTCGGATTCGGCCGTGATCGCGACCGCAATCGCGTTCAGGGCCTCCGTGAGGAGTTGATGACGGCGCTCTAAGCTGGCAGGCAGCTCAGTCTGGAACTCGTTCATACGAGCCATTATACCGTCATACCAATTGAACGGCGACGTTTCCGCCGTCGGAGAGTGTGAAGAATACATACACGCAGCCTCCAAGCGATCCTAGCGTGAGGGCGGCGTGAAGGAATCCGTAGTTTTTGCGGAACGTCCTCCGTAGTTCTCCCCGATGCCCTCCCGGTCACCCCTGCGTAACATATCGTTACAAAGAGGCGGTACGCACCGCCGAGGAGGGGTCATGCCAGCCATTGAGTTCATCCATCCGGTGGACCGCGATCGGCTCTGCGCGGGCGGTTGCGAGCCGACGCCCCTGAGCGAGCGGCGCCTCGACCAGATCACCATGCAGCTGCACGCGGCCCATTCCGTCGCGGAGGTCTTCGCGGAGCTGGTCGAGCACCTGGCGCCGGACCTACCCTTCGACCGGCTCGGCCTCGCCCTCCTGACGGCGGACGGGACCCGGGTCGTGTCCCGACGGGTCTACTCGAGCCACCCCACCGTGCTCTGGGGGCCCGGCACGTCCGCTCCCTTGCTGGGCTCTAGCCTCGAGCCGCTGCTGCGCGAGGGGGCCATCCGGATCATCCACGACCTCTGTGCCTATCAGCAGCTGCGACCGTCGTCCGTTCCCACCCATCGCCTCATCGAGGAAGGCATGCGCAGCAGCCTGACCATTCCCCTCTACGACGGCAAGACCCCGCTGGGCTTCCTGTTCGCCACGAGCGGGACGCCCCACGCGTACACCCCGCAGCACGTGGCCGTCGCCGCCGTGCTCGCGCCCACCCTCGGCCATGCGCTGGCAGAAGCCCTGGAGCGGGAGCTCGACATCGGGCCGCGGGGCCAGGCGAACCCCACCCCGGCCCTTCCCAAGGGCTGCCTGGCGATGATGTCGGATCAGGGACCGCGGCCGGGCTAGGCCACGCCGCGCCAGATGGTGGCGAGGCCCACCGCGATCAGCAC
>DATNQJ010000534.1:0-6302 GCA_036704085.1 Stenomitos sp. | reverse complement strand
GCTGGATCACCTCCTTTCTAGGGAGACATCGCTCTAGCTTCGGCGTAGAGCGAGACCTCACCAGGTTGATACAAGTCGTACGCTACTCGTAGGCTGGGTAACACCCCAGCGCCTCTCACTGTCTAGTTGTCAAGGCCCATTCAAGGCCGGAGGGTTCGCCCTCCGGCCTTTTTCTGTTCAGGAGACGCCGGCATGGAACCCTCGGACGCTCGTTGGGAGGAGTGGGAGCGCGCGATCGCCACCCAGGGCATCACGCTCGATCGGCCCCGCCATGCGCGCCACCCCCAGTGGTCCTCCATCGTCTATCCGATCGACTACGGGTACGTGAACGGGGTACTCGGGGAGGACGGAGCCGAGCTGGACGTCTTCGTGGGCACGGCGGACACCGGCGTGGTGGCCTACGAGCGCACGGTGGACCACCGCAAGGGCGACACGGAGTTGAAGCTGCTCTACAACTGCTCGCCCACCGAGATCTACCTCGTTCACGGGTTCCTGAACTTCGATCCGCGCCTCATGCAGGGCCAACTGGTCCTGAGATGGCCGATGGAAGAGCTATGGCACCGGCTCGAGGTGCGTTGACAAGCGACTACAATCCCAGTAGGATGGTAAAAGCCGTCACCAAGCGGCTTTTAGAACTTAGATCTTTCGGGCGATTAGCTCAGGTGGCTAGAGCGCACCCCTGATAAGGGTGAGGTCGCTGGTTCGAGTCCAGCATTGCCCACTTTTTTCATGTTTGGGGGATTAGCTCAGTTGGTAGAGCGCCTGCTTTGCAAGCAGGATGTCAGCGGTTCGAGTCCGCTATCCTCCACTCGAGCCGCAAGGCTCGTGGTCGTGGGGGTATAGCTCAGTTGGTAGAGCGCTGCAATCGCACTGCAGAGGTCAGCGGTTCGAATCCGCTTACCTCCACTCGCAAGAAGGCTCGGGAGGCATCCCGGGCCTTCTTCGTTTCGTCCTCGCGGCAAGCTTAAACCAAGCTTCCAGGGCTCTTAAGAAGGATCCTCCGGCGACGGCCGATAACCGCCTGGGGAGGAGCCGCCATGAGCCTGATCAACAACTTTCAAGAGAATCGTCTGCGCCGCATCGGCAATGATCCGCACTACCGCCCGGTGGTGGATGCGGTGAAGGCCGCCCAGCACGACGGCGTCGCCTCCGATCAGGTGCTCGAGACCGCCCTGCGCGCGACCCGCGACCAGTACGTCAAGGAAGGCCGCAAGCTCGATCCCGAGCAGGTCCGGACCGACGCCTACATGGCCGCGAGCGTGGCCTCCGTCGAAAGCCCCTACCAGATGTCCGACCTGCCCGAGGGCACGGACAAGAGCAAGCACTTCCTGGTCAGCGCCGAGATCTCCAGCCACATCGACCAGGGCCTCGAGGCCGTCAAGGTCGTGCCCGAACCCGCCCGCAAGGCGATCGCCGTCGGCGTCACCACCGGCATCGGCTTCTTCAAGGAAGTCCTGGACCTCTTCACCACGGGCTTCAACCGCCAGGACCTCAAGGCCGACGTACAGGGCGCCAAGGCCCCCTACTCAAAGCCCGCGCTCGGCTAAGCGTCCCGACCACTCCCCCATCAGGTGCAGGGCCTCCGGCGGCAAGCGCAGCCAGAGGGCCGCGCCGATCTGCGCGCCGGACCGCTCGGCCTGGGCCACCGGAAGGATGGCCTGAAGGGCGCCTGCGCCCGCCACCTGGCAGGTCAGGCGATACCCCGATCCCAAGAGCCCCCGCGAGGTGACGACGGCCTCGACCACGTTCGGCCCCGGCCCATCTGCCAGCTCGATCTGCTCGGCGCGGATGCACCAGCTCACCATCGAGCCCGATAGGGGCACGGGCGGCGCGACTGCGAGGCGCACAGGCCCCCACTCCAGGTGTCCGCTCGGGGCGATCGCCCCCGCATGCACGTTGGGAATGCCCGCCAGGTAAGCGACCTCGGGGGTGGCCGGCCGGTACAGGATGTCCCGCGGTACCCCGGCCTGGATCACCCGCCCTGCGTGCAACACCACCACCTGAGCGGCCAAGAGGCACGCCTCGCGCAGGTCGTGGGTCACGAGCACCACTGGCAGGCCGAGGTCCTGCTGCAGGGTCCCGAACTCGCCGTACAGCCGCTCCTTGAGGTGAGGATCCAGGGAGGAAAAGGGCTCGTCCATCAGGAGCAGATGCGGCTCGGTGGCCAACGCCCGCGCGATGGCCACCCGCTGCTGCTCGCCGGCGGAGAGCTCCCGGGGGTAGCGATCGCCCAGGGCCTCGAGCCCGAGGCGTGCGAGCCCCGCGTCCACCTGAGCGCCGGAGCGGGCGCCGAAGGCCACGTTCCGGCGGACCGTCAGGTGGGGGAAGAGGGCGTAGTCGCTGAATACGAAGCCGACGCGCCGCGCCTGGACCGGGCGGTTCACGCCCGCCTGCGCGTCGAACCACGCCTCTCCCGCGCGGTCGATGCGACCCTGATCGGGCCGCTCGAGGCCCGCCAGGCAGCGCAACAGGGTGGTCTTGCCGGAGCCCGAGGGGCCCACGACGGCCGTCACCCCGGGGCCGACCGCGAGGTCCACCGCCAGGAGTAGGTCGCCCAGGCGCTTTTGGATCGAGACCTCTAGGATCGCCATAGCTGCAATACCCGGCGGTTGAAGCCGTAGAAGCCCGCGAGCACCAGGTAGGCGAGCAGCACCAGCACGAGGGCCAGGCGGCCGGCCTGCGAGTACTCCAGGGCCTCGACCATGTCGTAGATGGCGATCGAGACGGTCTTGGTCTCGCCCGGGATGTTGCCGCCCACCATCAGGATCACGCCGAACTCCCCGACCGTGTGGGCGAAGGAGAGGACCGCGGCCGCCACCACGCCGGGCAGGGCGTTCGGCAGCACCACCCGCCAGAATGTCCGGAAGGGCGTGGCGCCCAGGGTGTAGGCCGCCTCCAGGAGGCGGGGCGAAATCCCTTGGAAGGCCGCCTGCATGGGCTGGACGGCGAAGGGCAGGCTATAGCAGACCGAGGCGATGACGAGCCCCGTGAACGTGAAGGCCAGGCGCCGGTGGAAGAGCGCCTGCCAGAGCCAACCGATCCAGCCGTGATTGCCCATCGCGAGCAAGAGGTAAAAGCCGAGGACCGTCGGGGGTAGGACCAGCGGGAGGGCGACGGTGGCCTCGACGAGGGGCTTGAGGCGTAAGCGACTGCGCGCGAGCCAGTAGGCTAGCGGCATGCCCACCCCCATGAGGAGCAGCGTCGTCAAGGCGGAGAGTCGCAGCGTCAGGAGCAGCGGCTCGTTCATCACTCCGCCAGACCGTACCGGCGCCAGACCGACGCGGACCGGGACGAGGTGCAGTAGTCCAGGAAGCGCTCTGCCAGCGGGCGATTCTTGGTGGCGTTCAGGAGCACGGCCTCCGCGTCGAGAGGCGCATGGAGGGTGGCAGGCAGCAGCCAGTAGGTGCCGCGGCCTTGCAGCTTCGAAGACAGGGCCATGGACAGCGGGATGAGACCCAGATCAGCCCCCCCGGAGGTGACGAACTGCAGCGTCTGGGCCACGTTCTCGCCCAGGACGAGCTTGGGCTGGACCGCCTCGGCGACCTGGGCCGCGCGCATGGCCTCGACGGCCGCCCGGCCATAGGGGGCAAGCTTGGGGTTGGCGATCGCCAGGCGCTTGAGGCCCGGGGCGCGCAGCACGTCCAGGCCCTTGCGCACGTCCAGGGGTGAGCCGATGGGGGACCAAAGGACCAGGCGTCCGCGCGCGTAGCGGCGGGGCGTCCCCGCGAGGGAGGCTTCGGCCAGGCGGCGGGGATACACGTCGTCCGCGGAGAAGAAGAGATCGAAGGGGGCCCCCTGGGTGATCTGCGCCACGAACTTGCCCGAGGCCCCGAACACCGGTCGTACCGCCTGTCCGGTCTCGCGTTCGAAACGCTGAATCAGCTCCGTGAGGGGCTCTTGGGCGCTAGAGGCCGCGGCCACGGTCAAGGAAGCCGCATGGACCGGCAGCGTCCACCCCATGCAGACGGCGACCACCAACAGCCAGCGCAGTCCCTTCACCCCAACCTCCCTGCAGTCGCCCAACAGCGTGCCCCACTCTAGCGCATGGGGGGCAAGGCGCGCAAACAGGAGCCGACACGGCGGGTATAAGAGCACCAAACAAAACCAGGCATGTGTCGCCTTTGGCCGCCTCTCGGCGGCTGGAAGGAACAGATTTGTTTGGCGCTCTAAGTCACTCGACGATGGGGAGGGACCTGAACGCATGAAGACCCGATTCTTGCTGGAAACCCGCTTCCGGGGCGACGACACCGTCGCAGCCCAACTGCTCAAGCACAAGCTCGTGGCCCTGGGCTATCGCTACCGACCTCAGATGCGCGTGGAGTCGGGCGAGTTCGAGGGACGGTTCCAGCGCTTCGAGCGCCGGGCCAACGACGAGGACAGTCTCGAGTCTGAGACCGAGCGACTCAAGTCCGCGGGCGTCTGGGCGGGGCTGCGAACCTTTCGGTTCATCTAGACCGACGCGCTGACCGTTCCCGCCTGGTTCATGTAGCTGCGCAGGCTCTCCTGGATCGAGCGCTGACCCGGCAGCCACGTGATGGGCCGCTGGATCACGAGCGTCGCCGCCTGGCGCTTGATGGGATTGGCCATGTCCCAGAGGTCCAGTCGCTGGACGTTGATCTCGGAGATGCCCGCGAGCACCTTCTGGACCGTGGCGTCCGGATACTCCTTGAAGACGGAATCGAAGGCCATCAGCTCCTGGAAGGCCTTGTAGTTCGAGCCGCCGACGGGCCAGACGATGTTCACGCCGTGCAGGCTACGCGCCGTGAGCCCCTGCTCGATGCTGGGGCGCAGCTGGGTGACGGCCGCGGCAGAGCGCTTGTCGATGGCATTGGCCATGAAGTGCAGGAGCCGGGCCAGGCCCATGAGGTTGAGCCCGCTGTCCATGCCGCCCAGGTACTGGGCGGCCAGTGGGGCGTTCTGCGTGTTCACGCCCCCCAGGCTATCGAAGGCCAACAGGTTCTTGCCCCAGTCGAAGAGGCCCTTGAGGGTCCGGATCGGATGCACCAGGGCGTCCATGAGCTCGGTGGCCTTGCGGGGATCGGGGACCGGAAGGGCCGGAGCGTCATTCTTGGCGGGCGTCTCGGGGACCGCGGGACCTGCCTGGACGCTGACGCCGCCCCCGGCCGCCACCGGGGCCACGGGGCGCCTGGGAACCCGAGCCAGGGACGTCCCTTCCATGCGAATGGCCATGCACCACCTCCGACTACCGACACGGACACCGGTCCTAGGAGGTTTTTCGGTCGCATGCCGGGCGGGCTGACCACCCTTCACCGAAGCTTAAGGCAAGCTTTCCGGTCCCTTTAACGGTTGGGTGGGGCGGGGGCGACGCCGCCGGTCCCGGGCAGGGCGTTGCGGCCGGACTGGGCCAGGTCCACGGGGACCCCCGAGGTGCCGTCGAGGCCCACGAGCAAGGGCGCCGTCCCTTGATCGATCACCCACACGGGGACCTGGAAGTTCCCGTAGTAGGGATAGAGGATGAGGGTGGCCTCCTCCACGAGCCAGGGCACGCCCCGGTTCAAGAGGACGTCGCTCAGCTGGGCCATGGCCTTGGGACTGTCGATCTTCCACTGATCGGACAGGCTGGGGGCCGTTCGCCAGTCCTTGTAGGCGTCCGGGGCAGGGGCCACCGCGGGGCTCGCGCCGAAGACCGGGACGCTGACCTCTTGGGAGTCGAGGGTCCGCGGGTTGTAGAAGAGGTAGTTCCAGCTCCCGCGCTGCAGCTTTCCGGACTTGTCGGCCAGGTCCTTGGTGTAGACGAGGTAGAGACGGTAGCCAGGGCCTCGCTGGTTGCGCAGGGTCTCGGCCGCCTTGGAGACGTAGAAGGCGGCACTCCCCGCCTCGCCACGCAGGGCCGTCGGAGCCGCCGCACTGGAGGTGGCCTCGGCGGTCGGCGTGCTCGGCGAAGCCGCCGTGACGTCCGACAAGCCCAGGGCGAGCTCGTCCAGGAGGCGGTTATTGGCCGAGTTGGCCGCCTGCTTGGCCTCGGTGGGAGTCAGGAAGCTCGCGAAGCTCCAGCCGAAGCGCTCGGAGACCCACATGGCCAGTTGACCCACGCCGTAGGCCGCGAGCACCGCGCCGCCGGTGGCCAGCGCAAAGGACCGCAGGTCGTTGGCAGGATAGAAGGAGAGCCGCGGCGGTGGGACCGACGCGGCGAGCTGGGTCGGGCGCGGATTGCCCAGGAAGTTGTCCATGAAGACGTAGGCGCCGAGGGGAATCCCCACGGTCCAGGACAGCTGCCTAAGGGAGCGCGAACGCTGCTTGGCGTCGATCTTCTCGAGCAGCTCGGTGTCCTCGGCGGACTG
>DATNQJ010000533.1:0-3249 GCA_036704085.1 Stenomitos sp. | reverse complement strand
TGGTCGCCAGCCACCGATCCAGGTATTGCTCCGGATGCGGATCCTTGGCGACCTCGTCCCGGAAGAACCGGACGAACTTGGGCAGGTCCCGACCCAGCCGCTGATATACCCGGTCGAAGCGGTCCGTGTTGGACTGATAGGTCAGCTGCGTCATCAGGTAGGCGTTGTTGAGCGGCGTCTTGGCGAAGCCCGAGAAGTAATCGGTCTCCATGGGCAGCAAGGCGAACCGGGCCTTGGCCGCGCTGAAGATCGCCTCGCGACGCGTCAGCTTCTCCTCGGTCGTGTAGGGCTCGCGGTACATGGTCCGCAGCTCGTTCACCAGGTCCGACAGGAACCCGTTGAACCGTTGCTCGTCCCGCAACGAGCCCTGGGCATAGCGCACCTCGGACGAGTTGGCCCCGTATCGTTGCGCCAGGAAGCCCAGAGCCCCCTGATTGCCCACGAACGTCGCAAACCCCTCGTTGAAGCTCGACTCCCCCTGCAGGTAGACGGTCGCGTGCGTCAGCTCGTGGATGATGATGTTCGCCAGGATGGGCGGCTCGTACTTCAGAAGCGACGAGTAGAGGGGATCGGGCAGCCATCCGAGCAGGCTGAAGGCGGCGACGCCCCGCAGGTACGCGTCATAGCCCTGGTCCTCGAGCGATTTCTTCTCGGCCTCGGCATCCGCCTTGTCGAAGAATCCCTTGTAGGGAACGGCGCCCACCACCGGGAAGTGCCACAGGTAGGGCTGGAGGGCGTCCTTGGGAGCCCCCGAGACCACGTAGGTGACCGCCGAGCGGTTCAGCACGACGACCTGATCGTAGCTGCCGGTGTGCTTGAGGCCGATCTCCTTGATCGCGTAGGCCTTGGCCGCCGCGACGAGCCCGAGCCGCTCGCGCTGCTCGGCACTGAGGCGCTCGTCCTTGCTCGCCGCCTCCATCGATTCGCGCTGGAGCAGCAGGGAGGCTTGACCGACGCTTTGCTTGAGCAGATACCCCGCGCTGCAGCCGGACATCAGCAGGGAGAGTCCCCCGACCATGGCCCACCGGGCGGCGTTTGGCATGATCCGCATGTTGACGCCCTTTCTAGCGATACGAGCCTTCATTCTACGGTTCGGACCCGCCGGCTGCAACGCAGCGTGGTAACGATTGTCCCCTGCTCCGGCCGGGTATACAGTTTGCTAGCGACTCGGGGCCACTCGCAGCGGAGGGGCCGTGACCGAAAGGGGTAGACGTTGGCGACGCAGAAGGATGCTTTTTTCGAGGAGATTCAGGCGGGCTTCTTCGGGGATTTCTTGATCTCCAAGTCCCTGATCACCACCGAGCAGCTCACGGAGTCCCTCGCGCTGCAGGAGACCAGGAAGCGTCACCTGCGAATCGGCGAGATCCTCGTCGAGCAGGGCTACCTCTCGCCCGATGACCTGGTCACGTGCCTGCGCGAGTACAAAATCCAGATCCGGCTCGGCGAGTTGCTGGTCTCCAACGGCGACCTGCGCTTCATGCAGCTCCTCGATGCCCTCGACGAGCAGCGTCGAACCGGCGGCCACCTGGGCGAGATCCTCGTCCGCCTGAATTTCTGCACCCTCGAACAAATCTCGGAGGCCCTCGAGCTCCAGCGATCGCTGACTCAGGACGAACTCTTCGCGTGACCCTGCCCCCGTTTCGCGACCTTCCGCTCGCCACCCGCATCGCTCAGCTCTTCTGCCTGGCCATCCCCTCGGCGGACCCCACGGCGCTCGCCGAGGCGGCAGAGGACCTGCGCCGTCACGCGTGGGGCGGTTACATCTTCGATGCCCGCCGCGACGACCGGAATCGCCTGGCGGAGCTGCAGGCGGCGGCTCCGCTTCCGCTCCTGGTCGCCTGTGACCTGGAGATGGGCGCCGGCCAGCACCTGGACGAGGCCACCCGCTTTCCCCATGCCATGGCCTTCGGGGCGACGGCCCAGCCCGAGCATGCCTACCACCTGGGCCGCCTGACGGCCCTCGAGGCCCGGGCCGCGGGCATCAACTGGGTGCTCGCTCCCATCGCGGACGTGAACAGCAACCCGCACAACCCGATCATCAACGTGCGCAGCTTCGGCTCGGACCCCGAGCGGGTGGCCGCGTTCGTGGCGGCCTTCGTGCGGGGCTGCGAGGAGCACGGGGCGATCGCCTGCGCCAAGCACTTCCCGGGCCATGGCGACACGGCCGACGATTCGCACAGCCGCCTGGCGACCTCCCATGCGACCCGCGATCGCCTGGAGCACCTGGAATGGGTGCCCTTCCGCGCGGCCATCGCGGCCGGAGTGGGCTCGGTGATGTCGGCTCACGTGGCGGTCCCCGCGCTGGACCCGACGGGCTTGCCCGCGACCCTGTCGAGCCGGATCCTGGGGACCCTGCGCACGGAGCTCGGCTACGACGGGCTGATCGTCTCGGATGCGCTCATCATGGGCGGGGTGACCGAGACCTTCAACGACGAGACGGCGGCGGTCGAGGCATTGCTCGCCGGCTGCGACGTGCTCCTGATGCCGCCGAATCCCCAGAAGGCCTTGGCGGCGGTGCTGGCCGCCGTGCAGGAAGGCGAGCTCGACGAGGAGCGGATCAATCAATCGGTGGCGCGCGTCTGGGCCCTCAAGGAGCGGGTCCTGGCAGCTCAGGCGGCTCGTCCTGGGGACGTGACGCGCGAAGCGGAGGCCCTGGCCGAGGCGGTGGCGCGCGAGGCCCTGACGCTTGCCAAGGGCGAGCCCGAGGCACTGCCGGTGGATCTGCCCCGGGCCTTCCAGTTGCTCATCGACGACGACGAGGATCCGGCCGCGTACGCGCCCTGGTCCCAGGGGCTCGCCGCCCGCGAGCTGGGGACGCCCCGGGTGGTCACGCGCCAGTCGAACGAAGCGGAGCTGCACGCGATCCGGCCGCCCGAGCCCGGGATGCCCGTGATCTGCGCAGTCTTCAGCACGGTCAAGGCGTGGAAGGGCCGCATCGATCTCTCCTCGGAGCATGCGGCGCTATTGAACCGCCTGCGGGACGAGGGCCATCCCCTCTACCTGGTGTCGTTCTCGAACCCCTACATCGCACGTCAGGTGCCGCGCACCGAGGCGTTCCTCTGCGCGTACTCGGACCATCCGGCCTCGCAGCGGGCGGCCCTCGCCGCCCTCGCGGGGGAGGCTCCGGTCCGGGGGACGCTGCCCGTGACCCTCGACTCGTGGCCGGGGACGCGCGTGCTGGAGGCTTAGGTGCTCGGGCGGCGCTTCGGATTGACTCACCCCCCCCTTCCCCCCCCATCGAGGGGGGGG
>DATNQJ010000532.1:0-2016 GCA_036704085.1 Stenomitos sp. | reverse complement strand
GGCTGGAGCGACACGGCCGGGAGGCCGTAGTCGGCGTGGAGGACGACGGCCGTGGCTTCCGGGTGCCGGACCTGGAGCGGGCCCCCACGGGGCCCGAGCACAGCGGCCTGCATCGCATGTGGCTGCGCGCGCGGGCGCTGCGCGGAGGGTTGTCGATCGAATCAGCGCCGGGTCGGGGCACCCGGCTGGAGTTGCGGGTACCCGTGGAAGGAGTCGCACGATGAACAAGCTGCGCGTGGTGGTCGCCGACGACCACACCATCGTCCGCCGGGGGACCTGCGAGCTGCTGGAGGAGTCGCCGGACCTCGAGGTGGTGGGCGAAGCCTCCAACGGCCAGGAAGCCATCGCCCAGGTCGAGCGCCTGCATCCCGACGCCCTGGTCATGGACCTCAGCATGCCCGTCCTGGACGGCGTGGAAGCCACCCGTCAGCTCCGGGTGAACCATCCGAGCCTCGGCATCGTCATCCTCTCGGCCCACGGCGAGGAGGACTTCGTGCTGCGCGCCCTGCAGGCCGGAGCGAACGGCTACCTCCTGAAGACCGCCGACGAGGAGCAACTTCAGGAGGCGGTCCGGCTGGTGGCCAAGGGACGTCCGGCCCTCTTGCAGCCCGAGGTGACCAGCGTCGTGATGGGCACCTTCCAGGCGCCCAAGAAGTCGACGGTCGAGGCCCTGTCCGACCGGGAGCTGGAGGTCATCCGCGAGGTGGCGAAGGATCTCGGCAACAAGCAGATCGCCAGCCGGCTCGGCATCAGCGAGCGGACGGTCCAGCAGCACCTGAGCAACATCTTCGGCAAACTCGGCGTCTCCTCGCGCACCGGAGCCGCCCTCAAGGCCCTCCAAGAGGGCTGGATCACCCTGGAGGACACGCGCCTATGATCATGCGTCTAGTGGCCCTCTTGTTGACCCTGGGGGTCGTTTTGAGCGACCTGCCCGCCTTCGCCGCGGGCCTGGCTCGCCTGACGGAGTACAAGGGCGACGTGCAGGTCCAGCCCAAGGACGGAGCCTGGCATGCCGCCCAGGCGAACGAGGAGCTGAACGCGGGCGACACCGTCAAGACCGGCGCCCAGTCCAGCGCGACCGTCACCCGCCAGGACGGGACGGAGCTCGAGCTGATGCCCTTCGCCCAGCTCAGCCTCGCCGACGAGAACGGCTTCCTCCTGAACGCCGGCAAGGTGTGGAGCCACTTCATGAAGAGCCTCGGCGTGCCCTTCTTCATCCGCACCCCGAACGCCACGGCCCTCATCCGGGGCACGACCCTGGAGGTGGGGTTCGAGGAGGAGCGATCGCGCGTGGTCGTCTACGAGGGCCTGGTCGAGGTCCAGGGGCGGGACGGCGGACACGAGGACGTCGCGGGCGGCTTCCGGGTGGACGTGGACCGCACGGGCCGGCTCGAGCGCCTGGAGCGGGCGGACACGCGCGAACTCGACGAAGGCCGCATGTTCCGGATCCGCCGGGGCCTCGACGAGCGGCCCCAGCCCGGCATGCGGGAGCCCGGGCGGAACGGGGATCGCCGGGAGCGGCCCGGCGATCGGCCTGACCGGGGCGGCGGCCCCCGGGGCCGGGAAGGCCGCGAGACGCCGCGCCAGGACCGCATGGATCGGCCGAGCGCCTACACCATCGAGGGGCTGGAGCGCCGCATGGATCGGGTCGAGCAGCGGCTCGGCGAGCGGCTCGAGGTGCGCGAGGACCGCGAGCAGCGCGTGCGGGAGCGGCGCCAGGAGGCTCTCGATGCCGCCAAGCGCATGCAGGAGCGGACGGATCGGCAGGAGCGGGAAGACACCCGGCTACGCGATCTGTTGCCCGGGGTGCTGCCGTGAAGCGCTGCCTGGCCACCCTGGCGCTCGTCCTCTTGATACCTAGCCAGGCGCTCGCCCTCGACCTGAGGCCCTACGGCAAGATCGGGGTGGATGCCGGCTACGACGACCACATCTCGGGCCGCGAGGCCCCGGATCCGCTGCAGTTCGCCGTGGGCAACACCGACGCGAGCGGAGGCCTGAGCCTGGGAATCGGCAACG
>DATNQJ010000531.1:0-8798 GCA_036704085.1 Stenomitos sp. | reverse complement strand
AAGCTTCGGTCCTCGGCCCGTCCCTCGTTGAACTCGGCTTTCGCCTGGATGAACGGTCGGAGCTGAGCATCCGCACGAGCCTTACCCCGTTTGCCTACACGCGTTTCTTCTAACTGGAGGCCCCATGTCAATGCGCTATCTGGCCGTCCTGAGCATGCTTCTCTTGGCAGGCTGCGACTACTCCCTGCGAATCCCCTTCCCGAAAATCGAGAAGAACGCGCAGCAGTCTCGCCTGGGCAGCCCCCTGCCGGATCCCACCCTCCAGCCGAGCAATCCGGCCCTTGGGGAGACCGTCACGATCACCTACACCGGCCTCGAGCCCGGATACTATTACTCCCTCTATCTCTCGTATGGAACGGCGGGCGGTGGGGACATGGACAAGCCGAAACCGGGTAACGTGGCCCCCTACTACAAGGTGGGGAACCTCGTGCCGGTCGACAAGGTGGCGTCCCTCAGTTTCGAGGTTCGCTCGGTGATGGGGAACGACCAGAACGGCGCTCCCTTCAAGCTCTCCCATGGGCAACTCGTGACGCTCAGCCTCAAGGGGCAGCCCCAGGACAAGCCCGACAGCTATTTCGCACAGGGTGGGGGCTCGTTCCTGATCCAGTGATCAGTCCAGCCGGATCTTCGAAATCCGGGCGTCATTCGTCACGAAGACGCTGCCGCTGGCATCGACCGCGATGCTGGTCACCTGGCCGAGTCGAACCGTCGAGCCCTCGCCCTCTGTCACCGTGGAAGCGCCCCATCCGCTGATGCCGGCAATAGTGGTCACCATGCCCTGGGGAGAGATCCGACGCACCGTGCCATCGCCATCGGCCACGTAGACGTTGCCGATGGCATCGGCCGCGACATCGGCCGGCATGTTGAAGCGGGCCTGGCTGGCGGGACCATCCACGTGCTCGTTGCGGCCATCGGAGGGGCCAGCCAGCATCGTCACCTCCCCGGCCGGCGAGATCTTCAGGATGCCTGCCCGTCCCGAATCAGCGACCAGGACGTTCCCCTGGGCGTCGACCCCGATGCCGCGCGGGCTCAAATTGCTCTGGCCCGGCGAGGGCCCACCGAGCCGGCCATTCGCTCCGCCGGCAAGCGTGGACACCTCGCCGGATGGCGTGATCTTCCGGACGTTCCCCTCCTCGGCGAGGTAGAGGTTGCCCTGCTTGTCAGCGGCGATGTCATTGGGCAGGAAGAATCGGGCGTCGGCCGCGGCCCCGTTCGCATAGCCCTGCGATCCCCCGGCAAAGGTCGAAACGACCTTGTCCAGGCCGATCACCCGGATGCGATTGTTATCTGCATCCGAGACGAACAGACGGCCGTCAGGCCCGAAGGCCAAGCCGGTCGGGACGTCGAACCGCGCTTCGGAAGCGGGGCCCTCCACCAGGCCGACCTCCCCCCCGGCGTACGTCGAGACCACCCCGGCGCCATCGATCTTGCGGATGCGGTAGTAGCCCTTGTTTGCCACAGATCCCAGGTCCGAGACGTAGAGGCTCCCGCTGGCATCGATGGCCAGGCCCCGCAAGCTCATGAACTTGGCGTCGGCCCCAGGGCCGTCGTAGTAGCCCTGCACGCTCCCCGCGAGGGTCGTGACCACGGACTTCTCATACTGAACGACCGGTTGTATGGTCGGCGGCTGTGTCGATCCTGGAAAAAGGTTGCAGGCGGTCAAGAGCGTCGCCGCGCTGGCGGCAGCCATGGGGATCAGGGGATGCTTCATCGTGGGAACCTCTGTGCTGCAGCCTGGTAGATTGCCGTCAAATCCCGGTCGGCTAAGGCGTCGCATACGGCGTGGAAGTTGGTACGGGGTACGGTGTCGGCGGACCAAAGACGGGATTGCTCGGAACGGGCATGGGGGTGGGGTCGCCCTCGCCCGGCAAGTAGAGAAAGACCTGGGCCTGGCTCGACAGTGCCTGCGGCACGACGCCCTTCCGGTACTCGCTCCATTCGGACGGAAACTCCACCTGCCCGTACTGCACATCCGAGGGGTCACCATGGGAATCCATGAAGACGAGCTTGTACTCGATCGCCAGGGGAGCGGCGGTCTTGTTGTGGATCGTGAGAACGAAGGACCAGGGATCCGCCTGGTACTCGGGATCCGTCGGTAAGGCCTTGGTGATGCTCGCCTCGGCGACCTTCGTAGCCGCCTTGGTGCCCTTGGACGCGCTCGTCGTGACCCACGGCAAATAGTGGTCCAACGACGCGCAGGCGCTCAGCAACAGCGTGGCCAGGACCAGTTGAACGGAAAATCGTTTCATCTTGCACCACCTGACGATAATATGACCCACTGATCTTATTCCAGGTTTTTCAATCCTCCAAACAACCGGGCGTTCGAAACGTCCCGGCTCTCGAGAGCCGAGGTGCTACTTTTGGTTTTCTGAGGCGGGCGATCGCCCCGCCGCCCGCATGCCCCGGCGCTCATCCACGCGCCGCAGGAGCCAGAGGCCCAGCAAGAAGTAGGTGGCGGTCGAGAGCATGGCGACCTTGTGGTTCCCCCCGGTGACATAGGCGAACAGACCGTAGCTGAGCGGTCCCAGCACCGCTGACAGCTTGACCGCGAGCCCCCAGAGCCCGAAGAACTCCGCCTCTCGCCCCGGTGGGGTGAAGCGCCCGATGAGCGCACGACCCGCCGACTGGCAGGAGCCCAGGGCGAGCCCGATGAGGTTCGCCGCCACCCAGAAGCCGGTCAGGCCGGTCGAGAGGTAGGCGATCGCCAGCGCCAAGAGCCATACGACCAGAGTCAGGGTCAGCACCGGCACCGAGCCGAACCGATCCTGGAGCTGGCCGACGCCGAAGGCCCCCGCGGCGGCGGCCACGTTGACCACGAGCACCATGCCCAGGCTGCCCTCGACCGTCAGGCCCATGACCGCCTGGGCGTACACGGCCGCGATCACGACCACCGTGTACAGGCCCGAGTTGTAGGCGACCAGGGCCGGCAGGAAGCGAAACAGATCCTGGAACCGGGCCGCGTCGCGGAGGGTCGCGCCCAGGCGCCGGAAGCCGGCCATGAGGCCCTCGGTAGCTCCGGGAACGCCGCGCTCCTTGAGCCACAACAGGCTCGGGAGCGCCCCGAGGCCGTACATCACCGCGACGAGGAACAGCGTGTGAGGCACGTAGTCGGTGGGCGGCCGCCCATGCGCCTCGGCAAAATCGATTATCGCCAGACACAGGCCGAGCGTCAGCAGGCCGCCCGCATAGCCCACGGTCCACCCGAAACCCGAGAGGCGGCCCAGGTCCGACGGTTCGGCGAGCTCCGGCAAGAAGGCGGCGATGAGGTCCTCGCCCGTGCCGTAGCAGAAGTTGGCGACGAACAGCAGCAGCAGGGCCTCCCAGAGGGCACCCTGGCCCGCCCAGCCGAGCAGGGCGGTACAGAGGATGCAGCCCGCCGTGGCCACGAGCAGGAAGCGCTTCTTGGCCGCCCGGAGATCCGCCAGCGCCCCGATCACCGGGGCCGTGACGAGGACCAGGAGGTTGGAGAGGGCGATCGCCCCCGTCCAGAGCAAGGTCGCCCGTCCCGGACCCAGGCTGCCGGCCACCACCCGGACGAAGTAGGCGTTGTAGACCGCCGTGAGCACCACCGTCGCGTAGCCCGAGTTGGCGAAGTCGTACATGGCCCACGCCCAGCGCTCGCGGCGGAGGGCGTCCGGGCGTCCGGGCGATCGGGGGTTTGACGGTCGCATAGGCGCATGATCTCAAAAGAAGGGCCCACCTCAAAGCGCGAGAGAGCGAAACAAGGAGTCAAAATGGCCGGAGTCTCGACCGTCGCGCTCTGGACCGGCACCGGAAATTGACGCCGGCGCGAAAAGCACCTATGGTACCCGTATGGGGTATAAAAAGGATCAAGGAGGAACGACCATGGGCGACGAGAACATCCAGCGAAACCTGCGGCGTATCGAAGGTCAAATCAAAGGGTTGCAGCGGATGATTGCCGAAAAGCGGGAATGCGATGACATCCTGACCCAGATCATGGCGGCCAAAGCGGCCCTCGATCGGGTCACGCGCGATCTCGCCGAGGCGCACCTCGATTCGTGCCTCACCTCGACCGCCCCGGAGCACCTCAAAGAGAAACTACTCAGGACCATTCGGACCCTCAGCAAAATGTAAGGCACCCGGGAGGACTCGTGTCGGCATCGCATCGGTGGTTCGCTTCATCGTCAAGAAGCGTTAGCAAGGGTGCGCTCAGCCTGACGGTGACGGCCTCGGAGGCCGTCACCGTCAGGCTTTCGCGTTCTGAGTCCAGAGCGGAGTAGACAAAATACCCCCCAGGGGTATAATAGCCACATACCCACCCAGGGTATCCAGGAAGACATCCGCTCATGTCCAAGACTCGGCTGGAGCGCCGGCTGTTCGCCCAGCTCGAGTCAGGCACGGAAAGGACGCAATGGTCATGAAACTAGTCATCGTGGGGGGAGTCGCGGGTGGCGCCACCGCCGCGGCGCGAGCCCGCCGGATCAACGAGACGGCCGAGATCACCCTGTTCGAGCGCGGGCCCTATGTCTCGTATGCAAACTGCGGCCTGCCCTACTTCATCTCGCGCGACATCCAAGACCGTTCCGACTTGCTGCTGCAAACCCCCGAGGGCTTCAAGCAGCGCTATAACGTGGATGTCCACGTCAACACCGAGGTCCTCCGGATCGATCGCGCCGAACAGCGGATCCTGGTACGCGGACCGCAGGGCGAGGAGTGGGTGCCCTACGACCGGTTGATCCTGGCCCAGGGCGGTCAGCCCGTGATGCCGCCGCTCCCCGGCATGGACGCGCCGCACGTGTTCAAGCTCTGGACCGTGCCGGACATGGATCGCCTCCACGACTACATCGAGCAGCACCGTCCCCGGACGGCGGCCGTTGTCGGCGGCGGCTTCATCGGTCTCGAGATGGCCGAGGCGTTCCGGAAGCGCGGGCTCCAGACCACGGTCATCGAGCAGCAACCCACCGTCATGGGGGTGATGGACCCCGAGTTCGGTCGTCTGATCGCCGAGGAGTTGCATGAGAACGGCGTGACCGTCCTCGCCGGGGTCGGGGTCAAGGCCGTGCGGGACCACAGCCTGGAACTGAGCGACGGCCGGCAACTCCCGGCCGATCTCGTGCTCTTCTCGGTCGGAGTGCGCCCGGAGTTGACGCTGGTCAAGGACGCGGGTCTGGAAATTGGGCCCTCCGGCGGCCTGCGGGTCGACGAACACTTGCAGACCTCGGACCCGAGCATCTACGCCGCCGGTGACATGGTGGAAGTCACGCACCGCGTGTCAGGACGGAAGGTGCGCGTGCCGCTCGCCGGCCCCGCGAACCGCCAGGGACGCATCGCGGCGTCCAACGCCATGGGGCAGGCCATGGCCTACTCCGGAGCGCTCGGGACCAGCGTCGTGAAGGTCTTCGAGGCGACGGCGGCGATGACCGGCCTCTCGGAGAAGGCCGCACGGGAAGCCGGCTTCGAGGCCGGCGTGGCCATCCTTCACAAGGACCACCATGCCGGCTACTACCCGGGGGCAGAGGAGATAACGCTGAAGCTCGTCTACGACCGGAAGACGGCTCGGTTGCTGGGCGCCCAGGCCTTCGGACGGGCCGGGGTCGAGAAGCGGATCGATGTCCTGGCGACCGCTCTGCATGGCCAGTTCACGCTCTCGGATCTTGCCGAGCTGGACCTCGCCTATGCGCCTCCCTACTCGTCGGCCAACGACCCCATCAACCTGGCGGCCTTCATCGGGTTGAACGATCTGTCCGGCTTCAGCCCGCTCGTCACGCCGGCCGAACTCGCCGCGGAGATCCGCGAGCCGGGGGCCTACGTGCTGGACGTGCGCAAGGACGGGGAGTTCGCCAAGTCACACCTCAAGGCGGCGCACCACATCCCCGTGGACGCGCTGCGGGAGCACCTCGACGCGCTCCCCAGGGATCGCAGGGTCCTCATCTACTGCCGATCGGGATTCCGGGGCCACCTGGCGGCTCGCATCTTGAAGGAGCAGGGATTCCGGGACGTGGCCAACGTTACCGGCGGATACCTCAGCATGCTCACCGAGGGTGGGCTTGAACGGGAGGAAGCATGAGCCTTTGGACCATCGCCGCGGTTGCCATCGCGGCCGCCTTTACCGTCTGGCGTTTGAAGGGAGGAAATCGTATGTCACCTAATGTCGTCCGCGAGAAAATCGCCGCCGGAGCCACCATCGTCGATGTGCGCTCTCCGGGTGAGTACCGGTCGGGAGCGTATCCCGGCGCCATCAACATCCCCTTGCAGGAGCTGCCGCAGCGCCTCGGCGAGCTTTCCAAGGCAAAGCCCATCGTCGTCTATTGCGCCTCCGGCGGGCGAAGCGCGGCCGCGGCCGGCGTCATGAAGCAAGCCGGGTTCTCGGACGTCGTCAACGGGGGCGGTCTGATCCAGATGCCTCGCTGATCGTCCTGGCTCCCGGGGCCGCTGCGCGGCGGCCCCGAGAGCTCAGGGCGCCCCCAGCCTCCGCTCCGCGAGCAGGGCCTCGACGGCGCAGGCCAGACGCCAGGCGTCGAAGAGCCCGAGCCCGTGAAGCTCCACGTGCCGTAGACCGTGAATCAGATAGAGCCGCGCCTGGCCGGGAGGCACCGCATGGTCGAGGTGCAGGCTCTCGGTGTACGGGATGATGTTGTCGTCCTCGCCATGGATCAGGATGAGCCGGGCATGCAGGGTCGAGAAGTCGCGCGTGGAGAGGTCCAGGACCGCCATGGCCGACCGGATGTCGGCAGGCAGGCGCATGATCAGCGTGGACACCCGGTTGGGATCCGTGTTGGCGAGCAAGTCATAGACCGAGCGGCCCTCGGGGCCGAGCTTGTCGGCCAGATCCGCGATGGGCGCCTTCGGATCCTTGATCCGGCGCACGGCCATCCGGGTCAGGAGGTCGCGGTCCGGCGGGCGGACGAGGTCGACGTTGCTCAGAGCGAAGACCCACTTGCCGTAGGTATTGGGCTCCATGTAGCGCCAGGGTTGGGCCGCATTCTCCCGGAACCAGCCCGTGGTGAAGAAGGTCACGACGTTGGTGGTGTCATAGTAGCCGCCCACCCCTTGCACGAAGCGGACGCGATCGCGCAGGCGAGGCTCCATGGCCGCGAGGAGCGCCGGCCCCACGGAATAGCTATGCGCCCCGATGCCCGCCCGGCCCCCGGGCGAGAGCTCCGGCTGGTCGGCGAGATACGAGAAGGCATCCGCCACCTCCTGGATATCCGACGGACGCACCTTGAGCTCGCGCATGTCCTTCAGGTCCGGCACCAGCACCGCGAAGCGCACCCGCGCGAGGGTGTAGGCCAGGGCCACCAGGCGCGGATCGTCCTTGCCCTTCTCGGCAGCCCCCGCCACGAGCACGATGCCTGCCTGGGGGGCGGCCTCCAGGCGATAGAGATCCCCTTGATACGGGCGCCCCTGCACCTGGTAGGCGATGAGCCGCCGGGAGGGCGTCGGGGTCGTCTCCTTGAGGCGGCTGGGACCGAGACCCGCCGACAGGTCGGAGAGCACCAGCAACGCCTCGTAGCTCGGCACGCACAGCGGCTCGCGAACGCCCGTGATGGGCGCGCAGCCGAGCAGGAGGGCGATCGCCACCCCCCACACCCGCCGCCGGGTCCGATGGGCAGGTCTCATGCCCTCTCTCCAGGCTCGATGGCAAGCTCCCCCGAGTGCCGCAAGACCGCCTCGAAGGAGGCATCGCGTAGCTTGACCGCAGCCGCCAGGTCGCGCCCCTCGGGCACGAGCGGGGGGCTGATCGTCAGGTAGACGATCCCGCGGCGCACGAACCTCGACCTGGCCCGCAGCAACGACCGGGTGCCCCGGAGGGACGTGGGCACGACCGGCACTCCCTGCTCGGCCGCGACCAGAAAGGCACCCATGTGGAACGGCCGCAGCCCCGTCTCCCGGATGAAGCCGCCCTCCGGAAAGACGAACAGGGACTCGCCCTGCCGCACCACCTCCGAGAGGCGCTTCGCGTCCTCGACCGCCTGCCGGGGGTCCACGCGCGCGACGTACCGGGCCCCCAGCCGGTCGAAGAAGATCCGCGTGAGGGCATGGCGGGTGAACTCGCGCTTCGGAACGTAGGTCACCTCAAGGGGCATGGTCGCGGCGAGCACCAGGGCATCGAAGTAGCTCGCATGGTTGGCCACCAGCACGCAGGGCGGACAACCCGCCAGGTGCTCGGCGCCGTGGACCCGGATGCGCAGGCCCAGGAGGCGTGCCAGCACGCGAGCCAGGGCCCTGACGATGCCCCGGCGCCAGGAGAGGCGTGGCAAGGACACGGCCAGGAGCCACCCGATCGGGCTGATGAGGCCGAACACCAGCCACGCATAGAGCGAATAGAGGACCTCGCCGAGGCTTCGTAGCGATCGCCGGATGCCTGGCCCCAGACCCGAGATCCCGAGCCGCAAGACCTGGAGCCAGACGGCCCGTCCGCTCACCAGCTCCCCGCGCTCATAAAGCTCGCGGATCGCCGAGTGCCGGATCTTGCCGCTCGAGGTCTTGAGCACGGCATGGGGTGGAGCCAGCACGACCTCGTCCGGAGGCTCGCCCAACAGCCCGAGGGTCGCGGCGTTGATGCGTTTGACGAGGCGGCGCCGCTCGTCCGGGTCCTGCTCACGGGTCTCGGCGATCACCACCAGGCGCTCGGTTCCCGTGACCGGGCCCTGGGTCCCGATGACCGCCACGCAGCCCTTGCGGATGCCGGGAAGATCCCCGATCGCCTCTTCCAGCTCGTACGGAAAGAGATGGCGGCCGCCCCGGATGATGACGTCCTTCACCCGGCCCGTGACGTAGACGTCTCCTTTGGCGAAGTAGGCGAGGTCCCCGGAGTCGAGCCAGCTGTCGTGGAA
>DATNQJ010000530.1:0-9467 GCA_036704085.1 Stenomitos sp. | reverse complement strand
GGCTTCGCGGTGGTCGCCGACGAGGTGAGAAAGCTCGCCGAGCGCTCGGCCAAGGCCACCGGCGAGATCGGGACCCTCATCAAGGGCATCCAGCAGGAGACGCACCAGGCGGTCGGCGTCACCCAGATCGGGGCAGCCAAGGTCGCCGAGGGCACGCAACTGGCCGCCCATACCAACGAGGCCTTGCGCAAGATCAAGGATTCGGTACACCAGGTCACGAGCCTCTTGAGCGAGGTGGCCGCGGCGACCAGCGAACAGGCTCGGGCCAGCCAGCAGATCGTGACGGCCGCCGAGCAGATGGCGAGCGTCAACGAGCAGGTGACCGGGGCCGTGGCGGAGATGGATCAGTTGACCCGCACTGTCACCTATGCCACCGGTGAGCAGCGTCAGGGCACGGACCAGGTGGTCATCGCCGTCGAGAGCCTGTCGCGCAGCAGCCAGGAAGCCTCCGGTGCGACGGAGCAGGTCTCGAGTGCGGCTGACAGCTTGAGCGAGCAGGCCCGCAGGCTGCAGGAGGCCGTCGCCTACTTCCACCTCGAGGGGGAGGCGCGCCACCTCGAGCTGCACCTCGGGAACGGCAAGCCCCTGGCGATCCCGGCCAAGGTGTAGGCGATGCATGTCATGCTCGTCCCGACCGAAAACGTCCTGCCACTGGTGAGCTTCGAGCTGGCAGGGGTGGTGTACGGACTCGACGTGGCCTCGGTCCAGGAGATCGTGCGCATTGAGAACCCACGCGCCGAGCGCGTGCCGGTGCTGGATCTGCGAAAGCGCTTCGGCCTGGCCGCGAGCGAGCCGACCCGGGCCACGCGGATCATCGTGGTGGAGGGCGCGGGCGGGACCATGGGCCTCCTCGTGGACGCCGTGCGCGGGGTCCTCTACCTCTCGTCCGTGACCCGCGATCCTGCGCCGGAAACGGTCGCGCCCCAGGTGCCGGGCATCAGGGTCATCACCAACCTCGAGCATGGCCTGCTCCACCTCCTCGACCTCGAGTGGCTTCCGAGCGAGACCGAACTAGCCGCCATCAGCGACCAGCGCTAGTCGCCCCGGATCCCCGGCACCTTCCACCGCGGCCCTCGAAAGAGGGCCGCTTTTTCGCTGCGGGAGACCCGACCTGCCATGACTCCGGAAAAAAGTAGGACAAATGTCAAAAACCTTCACGTCCGCCTCACGAACCATTTGCAACGCCGCTTGTCTAATACACCGAGGGCTGGTAACGCCCGGCCCGCTGGGGTTCGTGGCCATAGTCCGATTGTCCGGCTACGACGAGCCCTCCTGGTCGGATTCAGTTGTAAAGGAGGCCTCCATGCGATGGTCCATCGGCAACAAGCTGTTGGTAGGGTTCTCGGCGCTCTTGGTCCTGATGGTGTCGATCGGGATCCTCTCGCTGGTGAACCTCGGTAACTTGTATTCACACCTCGACGACATGTACCAGGACCAGTTGCGGGGAGTCGAACTCGTCAAGGAGGCCCAGATCGACCTGTTGTCCCGTAGCCGGGCGGAGCAGGCGATGATCCTGGCCTCGGACCCCGCCGAGGTGAACCGCCAGGCCGAAGAGATGAAGGGCTTCTTCGAGCAGACCAAGGCCAAGTTCTCCGAGTTCGAGTCCCTGATCCACACGGAAGAGGGCAAGGCCGACGCCCGTGAGGTGCATCGCCTGCTTTCCGAATTGGAGCCGCTGCAGGCCCAAAGCGTCGAGGCGGCTGCTAAGGATCAGGATCAAGCAGCCAAGGTGGCTGCCGAGAAGGGCCGCGCGATCGCCAATCGCCTGGGCCAGGCCTTCAGAGGCTTTGCGACCTTGAGGGAAGAGCTCGCCAAGAAGGCGGACGAGGATGCCGCCCGGACCTATGCCACCGCTCGTGCGGCCACGATCGCCCTGCTCTTGCTCTCGTTCGGCGTCGGCATCGGCGTCTCGCTCTTCCTGGCGCGCCAGATCACGCGGAACGTGTCGGCGATGGCCAAGGCCGCCGAGGGCATCGCGAACGGCGACCTGGACCAGCACGTCGAGGTCACGACCCACGACGAGCTGGGGGACATGGCCGCGAGCTTCAAGAAGATGATCGAGAACCTGAGCCGGATCATCGGCGAGGTGCGCGACGCGGCCTCGACCGTGGCGGCGGGCGCCGACCAGATCAGCGCCGGCACCGAGCAGCTCTCGCAGTCGGCCCAGGCCCAGGCGGCCGCCTCCGAGGAGACCTCGAGCTCCATGGAGGAGATGGCGGCCTCCGTCACCCAGGTGGCGGGCAATTCCCAGACGCTTGCCGCCAACGTCGAGGAGACCAGTAGCTCCATGGAGGAGATGGTGGCCTCCATCCAGCAGGTGGCGGGCAACGCCGACAGCCTCGGCTCGGCGGTGGCCCAGACCTCGGCTTCCATCGAACAGATGGTGGCCTCCATCCAGCAGGTGGCAGGCAACGTCACCCAGGCCAACCAGGTGGCCTCAGAGGCGGCCCATGCGGCGGACGGCGGTCGCCAGGCCGTGACCAAGACCATCGAGGGCATGGCCCAGATCAACCAGGTCATGGGCCAGGTGGTGGGCGTCATCGAGGGCCTCGGCAAGAGCTCGGAGGAGATCGGCGCCATCATCGAGGTGATCGACGACATCGCCGAGCAGACCAACCTCTTGGCCTTGAACGCCGCCATCGAGGCGGCGCGCGCCGGCGAGCACGGCCGGGGCTTCGCGGTGGTCGCCGACGAGGTGAGAAAGCTGGCCGAGCGCTCGGCGAAGGCCACCGGCGAGATCGCCACGCTCATCAAGGGCATCCAGAAGGAGACCCAGCAGGCCATCACGAGCACCAAGGAGGGCGAGAACCGGATCCAGGAGGGCTCGAAGCTCGCCCAGACCGCCGGGGAGTCCCTCGCGGCCATCGTGGGATCGGTCGACCAGGTCACCCGCCTGATGGCCCAGATCTCGCAGGCCACCCAGGAGCAGGCCAACGCCTCGGCCCAGATCACCCAGGCCGTGGGGAGCATGAGCACCCTCACCCAGCAGGTCAACGCGGCCACCCGCGAGCAGGCCAAGGGATCCAACCAGATCCTCAATGCCGTCGAGGGCATGAACCGCATGACCCAGCAGGTCACCGGCGCCACCGTCGAGCAGAAGAAGGGCGCCGAGCAGGTGGTCAAGGCCGTCGAGAGCATCAACCGCTCGGCGCGCGAGGCCGCCAACGCCACCGACCTCATCGCCAAGTCCTCCCACGACCTCCAGAGCCAGGCGGCCAACCTCCTGCAGGCGATCGCCTTCTTCAAGGACGGACAACCCACCCGGGGCCGACAGATCAGCCTAACGATCGAGCGGGCCAAGGCCCCCATGCTCACCGCGGGAAAGGTCTAGCCTCCAGGAGGCCGCCAACTCGGTCCCCGAGCCGTGGTTTCCTAACCCGGTCTTAAGAAAGCAACACCGGGGCCGACGGAAAATTCCGTCGGCCCCGGATGCTCTCAAGAGGCCGCTTCCCGGGATTTCAGCCGAGGGCCGTTCTTGGCAGAGGAAGAAAGTTTTTTTAACAGAATCCTAAAATACCTCTTGGAGACCCTGAGCAACTGTGATAAGGTCTCCTTAACGGTGGGCAAGACTGTCCACACGTGGTCCACCAAGCCGACACTGCGTCTATGGAGGAATGAAGATGGAAGCCATCGGAACCGCTCCGCTGCCCACGGGCCTGACCGTCAACAAGGCCATTGCCATGTGGCAGGCGGGTAACACCTCGGGTACCATTTCCTCGGAGAGCTTCCAGCCCGATTTCGCGCTGTTCGGCGCGGGTGAGATGCACGGGATGACCCCGACCCAGTATCGGCGTCCGCGTGCCCCCAAGGTGCCCTTCAAGGGCTAAGACGATGGCGAAGCAAGACGAACTATTCAGTCTCGAGCCCAACGTCAACCGGGAAATCACCCTGGTGATCATCGGGACCCTCATCGCCTCGGCCATCATCGCCATCCTGATGAGTTACGCCCCCTAGACCTTTCAAATTGAGCGCCAGGCCTTCAGGCCTGGCGCTTCTTCTTTGCCATCTGCAGCCACCAAAAAACCCCTCCGGTCGATCCGGAGGGGTCGTTCGTTAGACGGGGACCGCGCCGCGCAAGCCCAGGCCGGGCAAGAGCGGCTGCTCCGGCGCCTGGCGCATGGTCTCGATCATGTCCAGGATGTAGCCAAAGTCGTGGTACGAGTTGACGAAGTCCAGGTCGTCCGCCGGCAGGACCAGCTTGGGACACAGGTTGAAGTTCTCGATCCAGTCCTCGTAAAGCACGTTGAGCTGCGAGAGGTACTCGCGCGGGATGCTCTGCTCGTAATCGCGTCCCCGCAGGGCGATGCGGCGCATCAGGGTAGGCACGGACGCCTGCAGGTAGATGAGCAGGTCCGGCGGCGGGCACGACGGGATGATGCCGTCGTAGATGCGCAGGTAGGTGGCGTAGTCCCGGTCCGTCATGAGGCCCGACTCGTGTGAGTTCTTCGCGAAGATCGCGGCGTCTTCGAACACGGAGCGGTCGAGAATGGCCGGTCGGCCGCTTGCGACCACCCGCCGATAGGTCTCGATGCGGGTCGACAGAAAGTACACCTGCAAGTGGAAGCTCCACTTGTTCATGTCGTTGTAGAAGTCGTCCAGATACGGGTTGTCGTCCACCGACTCGTACCAAGGCACGTAGTTGAGCTTGTCGGCGAGCCAGCGGGAGAGCGACGATTTACCGCAGCCGATATTGCCCGCGATCACGATGACCATGGGCTTCGATGCAACCTGCATAGCGACCTCTCAGGACAGGGCCCCGCGGGGCCATCGAGCGCTCCCATGATATCACCCGAGGGACGCTCGTATCGTTGCAGATCGTGAAGTTTAAGGGGCGATGATCCGCAAGGCCTGCGGCAGCATGGATACCTTCACCGGCAGGGTGCCCGCCGCATCCCCATCCAGCTGGTACCTCACCTTGCGGGACGAGCGAATGGTGACCTCGCGGCCGCGGATGGTCTCGACCTTCTCGAACGGGCTCTTGATACGGAAGAAGATGCGCAGCATCGAGATGATGACGTGGTACCAGGCCCGGGCCCGGATGATGACCACGTCGAAGAGGCCGTCGCGCACATCGGCATGCTCGGCGACCTTGGTGCTGGCCATGCCGTAGAGTCGGGTGTTGGCGACCACCAGAAAGTACACCAGGCGGCGCATCCGCGTGCCGTCGATCTCGACGCGCATGCGCACGGCACGATGCTGCACGAAGGCCTGGAAGCCGGCGACCGTGTAGGCCACCTGCCCCATGAGGCGCTTGAGCTGGGGCCACATGACCTCGATGGTCGAGACGTCGTAGCCGATGCCAAGCATCAGGGTGAAGTAGCGATCGTTGGCGCGGCCCACATCGATGGCGAGCGCCCGGCCCGTGAAGGCCAGGCGGGCGGCCTGTCGAAAGTCATCGGGGATGCCGAGCTCGTTGGCGAGGATGTTGCTGGTCCCCGCCGGCACCAGCCCGAGCTCCACCTCGGTGCCGACCACGGCCTGGACGGCCTCGTTGATCGAGCCGTCGCCACCGACCACCACCAGGCGCCGAACGCCGCCGGCGACCGCCTCCCGGGCGAGACGCTCGATGTCGCCGGGCCCCTCGCTCCGAATCAGCTCCGCGCGCCAGCCGGCCTGCTCGGCATCGGCGGCGAGCCACTCCCACTCCACCCCGCGCGTGCGCGTGGGGCCCGAGACGGGGTTCAGGAGAATGCAAAGGCGCGGTCGCTCGATTGCCATGCCGAGCATTGTACCGGAAAGTGGCGCGCAACCCTCTATTGCTAAGGGATGTGAAGCCCCCGAACGTCTCACGATGCCGGCTTGGCCTTTTTCGGGGGGCTACGCTACAATAGCGTGCAAGAAAGCGAGGCCACCCCTCCATCATGAAGGTCACCCCCAGTCTCGAAGCCTTTCGCGCCCAGGCTCACGACTTCGATCTGATCCCGATCGCCACCGAGATCAGCGCGGATCTCGAGACGCCCGTCTCCGCCTTCCTGAAGGTCACCCGCAGCCTCGCGCCGGCCTTCCTGCTGGAGAGCGTCGAGCAGGGCGATCGACTCGGCCGCTACTCGTTCATCGGCTGCGAGCCCTTCGAGCTCCAGCGCCTCGGTCCCGACACAAACGCCTGGACCGCCCTGCGCGAGGCCATGGACCGGGTTCGGTCCGCTCCGTCCGATCACTTGCCGCCCTTTGCCGGCGGAGCCGTCGGCTACTGGGGCTATGAGACCGTCCGCCAGCTCGAGCCCACCATCGACGCCGCGGCCCAGGACGATCTCGGGCTGCCCGAGGCGGCCTTCATGTGGACCAAGGGCCTGATCGCCTTCGATCACGCCCGCCGGACCATCCAGGTCATCGCAAACGTGCGTCCCGGCGACGATCCGGACGCTGCCTACCTCGACGGCTGCCGACTCCTGCTCGAATGGGTCGAGCGCCTGCGGGCTCCTTTGGCCGCCGAGCCCATCGAACTCACCGAGCAGCGCCCCCCGCTCGAGGTCCGGGCCAACATGAGCCAGGACGCCTTCTGTGAGCTGGTCGAGCGGGCCAAGGAGCACATCAAGGCCGGAGACGTCTTCCAGCTGGTCGGATCGCAGCGCCTCAGCGCCCCCTACCTGGGCGATCCGTTCACGCTCTATCGCATCCTGCGGACCATCAACCCGAGCCCCTACATGTTCTATCTGAATTGGGGCGACTTCCAGCTGGTAGGCTCCAGCCCCGAGGTCATGGTGCGCCTGGACGGTCGCGAGGCCACGGTGCGGCCCATCGCGGGCACCCGGCGCCGGGGATCCGTGCCGGACGAGGAGCTCGGGGCGGACCTCCTGAACGACCCCAAGGAGCGGGCCGAACACGTCATGCTGGTCGATCTGGGCCGCAACGATCTCGGCCGGGTCTGCCACCCCGGATCGGTCGAGGTCCACGACCTGATGGCCATCGAGCGGTACTCGCACGTCCTGCATATGACATCGAACGTCACCGGAACGTTGCGAGAGGGGCTCGACGGCCTGGACCTCCTTGCCGCATGCTTTCCAGCAGGCACGGTCTCGGGAGCCCCCAAGATCCGCGCCATGCAGCTCATCGCCGAGCTCGAACCCACCAAACGGGGCCCGTACGCCGGCGCGGTCGGCGTCTTGGGCTACGACGGCTCAATCAACACCGGAATCACCATCCGTACGATGGTCGTGCGCGATGGCCAAGTCTACGTTCAGGCGGGGGCCGGCATCGTGGCCGATTCCATCCCGGAGAACGAGTATCAGGAAACGCTGAACAAGGCGCAGGCGCTGCTGACAGCGTTGCAACTCGCGCCCATTGCATAAGGAGCGACCTTTTCCCCATGATTAGCCTGATTCCTCGTGAGGAAACCTTCTTCGACCTCCTCGAGGCCTCGGCCAAGAACGTCATCGACACCGCGCGGCTCTTGCGCGACATGGTCGAGGACTATCGCAACCTGCCCGAACGGTTCCAGAAGATCCGCGAAACCGAGCATGCGGGTGATCGCATCACCCACCAGATCATGGACAAGCTCAACCGGACGTTCATCACGCCCATCGACCGGGAGGACATCCACTCCCTGGCCTTTGCGCTCGACGACATCGTCGACTCCATCGAGCTGGTGGCCGATCGCTTCCTGCTCTACAAGATCGAGAAGCCCACGTCCATGACCCTCTCCCTGGTGCGCATCCTGGTGCGCTGCTGCGAGGAGATCCACGCGGCCATGGGCCTGTTGCGCCACCCCAAGCGCATGAAGGAGATCCTCGACCACACCATCGAGATCAACCGCCTGGAGAACGAGGGCGACCAGCTCTCGCGCGCGGCCCTCGAGAAGCTCTTCGACGACCCGGGCGAGACGCCCCATGCCATCCTCGAGATCATCAAGTGGAAGGAACTCTACGACGTCCTCGAAGAGGCCATCGACTTCACCGAGGACGTGGCCGATCGCCTGCACGGAGTGGTGATCAAGAATGCCTGAGGCCTCGCTCGTCTTCATGGCCCTCGTCATCCTCCTGGCGCTGGCCTTCGACTACATCAACGGCTTCCACGACACGGCCAACGCGATCGCCGCCTCCGTCTCGACCGGCGTCTTGACCCCGCGCCGGGCCATCATGATGGCCGCCATCCTCAACTTCCTGGGCGCGGTCACCATCGGCACGGCGGTCGCCAAGACCATCGGCAAGGGTATCATCGACCCGGTCAACGTGACCCAGCCCCTGGTGGTGGCGGCCCTGTTGTCCGCCATCGTCTGGAACCTGGTCACCTGGTACTGGGGCCTGCCCTCCAGCTCGTCCCACGCGCTCATCGGCGGCATCGTCGGCGCGGGCGTCGCGGGCCACGGCTTCCACGCCATCCACTGGATCGGGCCCCACAGCTTCTCGGCCATCGTCCAGAGCCTGGTGTTCTCGCCGATCCTGGGCTTCGTGCTCGCCTTCGCCATCTTGACCGGGCTCTACTGGGCCTTCCGGCGCTTCTTGCCCCACCAGGTCCGGGACACCTTCCGGGCCGCGCAGATCTTCTCGGCGGCCTTCATCAGCTTCAGCCACGGCTCCAACGACGCCCAGAAGGCGATGGGCATCATCACGATGGCCATGATCTCGGCGGGATGGCTGCACGAATTCAACGTGCCGCTCTGGGTCATGGTCGCGTGCGCCACGGCCATGGGACTGGGCACCGCCTCCGGCGGCCTCAAGATCATCAAGACCATGGGCACCAAGATCGTGAAGCTGCAGCCCATCCAGGGCTTCGGCGCCGATCTGACGTCCGCCCTGGTCATCACCGCGGCCAGCCACTACGGCCTGCCGGTCAGCACCACGCACGTGGCCTCGGGATCCATCATGGGCGTCGGCTCGACTCGCCGGTTCAGCGCCGTGCGCTGGGGGGTCGCCGGAAACATGCTCATCGCGTGGATCCTGACCATTCCCATCACCGCCAGCTTGGCCTACCTCATCTACTGGTGTCTGCTGTCCTTCCTGCATGTCCACTAGAGGCCACTGACCGGCCAAACGAGCCCGCTTGAGCGCGCGCCCCGCTTGGGGCGCGCGCGTTTGGTTAGATCTCCTAACGACCAGCAAGCGGCTTGCTCGATAGGGACAAAATTGCCTCAATTTCGCCAAGAGAGGGGCAAAGGATATTGCCAGCCCGCATGTCCTGTGTTAAGGTGGCTTCATAAATTCTTGCAACCCAGCGTCCAATGGCTTCAATTCCGCACCGTTCCTGAACGTCCGTGTCCTTCCCTGTCGAAAGACTCTCGCAATGCCGTCGTGACGGCCAAGTTCGCTGAGCCCTCGGCACAGGAAAGGAGCGTGTCATCCATGGTCGGAAACAAGCCAGGCCCTGCCAAGGGCGATCCCCGCATGGTGGAAGCGGGACGCCGCGGCGGTCAAACGGTCAAAGAAGAGCGTGGTCGGGAATTCTTCCAGCAGATTGGGAAGAAGGGCGGCCAGGCCACCAAGGCTAAGTACGGTCCGGAATTCTTCTCGAGCATCGGCCGCAAGGGCGGC
>DATNQJ010000529.1:0-7304 GCA_036704085.1 Stenomitos sp. | reverse complement strand
GCCTTTGCCGAGTACGCCTGCGTCGATGCCAGTCTGGCGGCCAAGGTCCCGGACTCGGTCGACCTCACCATGGCCGCGGGCGTTCCCCTCGCCGGGCTCACCGCGCTACAGTGCCTGCGGGACGAATTGCAGGTCCAGCCTGGCCAGCGCCTCTTCATCTCGGGCGGAGCGGGCGGCGTGGGAACGTTCGCCCTCCAGCTCGCCAAGCGTTTCGGGGCCGACGTGACGACGACCGCCTCGGCGCGCGGTGAGGCCTTGGTGCGGCGCCTGGGGGCCGATCGGGTGATTGATTACATCCACGAGCGCTTCTGGGAGGGCCTGAAGGACATGGACGGGGCGCTGGACCTCGTGGGGGGAGACACGCTCGATCACTGCTTCGAGATCGTCAAGCGTGGAGGCCGGGTCGTGTCGATCGCCGGCCTCCCCGAGCCCGCGACGGCCCGCCGGGACCTGGACGCCGGCCCGGGGCTCGCGGCCCTGTTCTGGCTCATCAGCATGAAGTGGCGCAGGCTCGCGCGCCGGCACGGGGTCACTTACCGGTACAAGTTCATGCACCCGAGCGGTGCCGAACTCGCTGAGCTTGCGGGCATGCTCGCGAAGAACGAGCTCCAGATCGTGGTGGATCGGGTGTTTCCCTTCGAGGCGATCGGGGATGCCTTTGCCTACCTTGAGAAAGGACGGGCCAAGGGCAAGGTGATCGTCACCATGGAAGGGTAGCGGCCAGGAGGTCCCATGAATCGGTCAGTGGCCATCGTGGTGCACGGTGGGGTGGGCAACTCTCCCGCCAACGCGGACGGCTGCATGGCAGCCGCCGAAGCGGGCATGCGCCTGCTGCGGGCGGGCCGTGACTCGCTGGAGGCGACGCTCGCGGCCGCCGTCCTCATGGAAGACGACGAGCGCTTCAACGCCGGCACCGGCTCCAGCCTCGGCCTGGACGGCCGGACCATTTCCATGGATGCCGGCCTGATGGACACCCGGGGGCGGCTCGGCGCCGTGGCAGCCCTCCAGCAGGTGAAGAACCCCATCCTCGTGGCCCGCGAGGTGGCTGACACCCCCCACTGGCTTCTGGTGGGCGAGGGTGCGACCGCGTTCGCGCGGGTCCGCGGGTTCCCTTCCTACTACCGGGTGACCGAGCGCGCGCAGCGGGGCTACGCGCGGGTCCTCGCAGCCCTGCTCGAGAAGACCGGAGGTGACTTTCCGAGCGAGTGGCACCAGTTCGACCTGGAGCGGTACTGGAACTTCCAGACCAGCTGGCAGGAGATCCTGAACGAGCACGGCCACGGGACCATCGGCGCTGTGGCCCGGGACGCCGACGGGCACTTCGCCGTCTGCAACTCCACGGGCGGGTCGAGCCCCATGCTCTACGGGCGGGTAGGCGATTCGCCGATCATGGGCAGCGGCTTCTACGCGGGCCCGGCCGGAGCGGTCGCCGCGACCGGGATCGGCGAGTACATCGTGCGCAAGTTGCTGTGCCGCACGGTCTACGGCTGGCTCGAAGCCGACACGCCGCTTGCCGAGGCACTCGAACGCGGGGTGCGGCTCTTTGCGCCCGAGATCGCCGTCGGGCTGATTGCCGTGACGGCACGGGAGGCGGGGGCCTGCAACAATCGGCAAATGCCCGTCGCCCAGCTGACAGCCTCCCTCCCTTAACCGCCTAGCACCAGAGCCTGCTCGCGAGCAGGCTCTGGTGAGACCGAACAGGAAAGGCCTAGCGGGCGACGACGGGTCGTGCCGCCTCCATGCCCCGGTGGATGGCCTCTCGGTTGACGGGGACGAAGCGGGCCTTGTCCGCGCCCATCACCTTGATCATGGCCTTGAGCACCGTCTCGGGATCGACCACGGGCACCGCCGCGATGAGGGCGCCCAAGGCTACCATGTTGGCGAACTTGGGGCTACCGAGCTCCGTGGCGATCTCGGTGGCGGGCAGGGAGATGACCGTGAGGTCCCGCCGCGTGGCGGGCTTGTCGCACAGCGAGGTGTTGATGATGAGCACTCCGCCCGGCTGCACCGCGGCCTCGAACTTGTCGAGCGACGGCTGGTTCATGACGATGCAGGCGGTGGGCTCGGTGACGAGCGTGCAGGCGATCGCCTCGTCGCTCACCACCACCGAGCAGTTGGCCGTCCCGCCGCGCTGCTCGGGGCCGTAGGCCGGCACCCACGAGACCTGCTTGCCCTCGAAGTTGCCCGCATACGCCAGCAGCTGGCCGGCCGTCAGGACGCCCTGGCCCCCGAAGCCCGCGATCAGGATCTCATGCGTGAACACCGGCCACCTCCTTGGTCACGTCCTTGAGCTCGCCCAGCGGGAAGGCGGGGACGAGCTCGTCGCGGACGTACTGGTTCGACTCCTCGGGGCTGATGCCCCAGTTGGTCGGGCAGTTGCCGAGCACCTCGACCATCGTGAAGCCGAGGCCCTTGAGCTGGAGCTCGAAGGCCTTCTTGATGGCCCGCTTGGTCTTGACGATGTTGCCGAGGTCCGCGACGTGGGTGCGGGCCACGTAGACCGCGCCCGGGGCCTGGGCCAGGAGCTCGGCCATGCGGTAGGGCATGCCGGCCTCGGGGCCGCGGCCGTTGGGGGTGGTCGCCGTGACGGCGCCCATCAGGGTGGTGGGCGACATCTGGCCGCCGGTCATCCCGTAGATGGTGTTGTTGTACATGATGGCCGTGAACTTCTCGCCGCGGGCCGCGGCGTGGATGATCTCGGCGGTGCCGATGGCCGCCATGTCGCCGTCCCCCTGGTAGGTGAAGACCGTCAGGTCCGGGTTGGCGCGCTTGACGCCGGTAGCGACGGCGGGCGCCCGGCCGTGGGGCGCCTGGACGAAGTCCGTCTCGAAGTAGTTGTACGCGAGCACCGAGCAGCCGACCGAGGCGACGCCCACGGTGGACTCGCGCACGCCCAACTCGTCGAGGACCTCGGCGATGAGGCGGTGCACCACGCCGTGGCTACAGCCTGGGCAGTAGTGGCTGCTCACCTTGGAGAGCGATTCGGGAACGCCTATGATCTGCTTCATTTCGAAGCCCCTCCCAACAGCTGTTGAATCTGGCCGAGCACCTCGCGCGGCGTCGGGACCATGCCGCCGTAGCGGCCGTAAAAGTGGACCTCCCCGCGGCCCAACACGGCCAGCCGGACGTCTTCGACCATCTGGCCCGCGGACATCTCGACGGCGAGGAAGCGGGACACCCCGCCTTCGGCCAGTCGAGCCAGGGGCTCGGACGGGAACGGCCAGACCGTGATGGGCCGGAGGAGACCGGCGCGGAGGCCGAGCTTCCGGGCCGCCTCCACCGCGGCGCGGCAGATGCGGGCGGTGGTGCCGTAGGCGACGAGCACCAGCTCGGCGTCGTCGCAGTGGACCTCCTCCCAGCGGACCTCTTCCTCCATGAGCTTGAACTTGGCCTGCAGCTTGTGATTGAGCTGCTCAAGGGCCTCGGCGTCGAGGTGCAGGGACGTGAAGATCCGCTTGGCCCGGCCCTTGGCGCCGGTGAGGCCGTCGTCCCGGTAGTCCGGGCGGGGCCGCATCGCGGGGAAGGCGACCGGCTCCATGGTCTGGCCGAGAAGGCCATCGCCCAGGATGCCGACCGGGTTGCGGTACTTGTCCGCGAGATCGAAGGCGAGTCCGGTCAGGTCGACCAGCTCCTGCACGGTGGCAGGAGCCAGGGCGATCAGGCGGTAGTCGCCTTGCCCGCCGCCCTTGACCATCTGGAAGTAGTCGCCCTGCGAGGGCTGGATGTTGCCGAGGCCCGGGCCTCCGCGCATGACGTTGACGATGACGGCCGGCAGCTGCGAGCCGACCATGTAGGAGATGCCCTCCTGCTTGAGGGAGAACCCCGGGCTCGAGGAGCTGGTCATCACGCGAACGCCCGCAGCACTGGCGCCGAGCACCATGTTGATGGCCGCAAGCTCGCTCTCGGCCTGCAGGTAGGTGCCCCCCACCTCGGGCATGCGACGGGCCATGTAGGCCGGCAACTCGCTCTGCGGGGTGATGGGGTAGCCGAAGAAGTAGCGGCAGCCGGCCCGAATGGCGGCCTCGCCGAGGGCCTCGTTGCCCTTGACCATCGTGAGTTCCTGGGTGGCGGTCATGGGGTCCTCCTAGGCCAGCTGGTAGATGGTGAAGACCGCGTCGGGGCAGACCATGGCGCAGGCCTTGCAGCCGGTGCACTTCTCGGGCTCGACGACGGACGTGGGGCGGTATCCGAGGGCGTTGATGTGCCCGGCGATCGCCAGGACCTGTTTCTTGCAGGCCTGGACGCAGAGCTCGCAGCCCTTGCAGTAGTGTTCGTTCAGCTCTAGTTGGAAACGCAAGGTCGATTCTCCCTTATTGGCCCACCAAGGCTGGGAGCTCCCAGGGTGGGCGCATCTTGAGGCTCAGGCTCCTGATCTCAAGGTCGGGTAGCTGGGGGATGATCTCCGCCCTGGCGGCAGAGAAGACGATGGGCAGGCCGAGCAGGTCCGCGGCGGCCTGGACCTGGACGAGGCCCGCGCGGACGTGGTGCGGCTGGGTCAGGGGGCCGGCGTTGGCGTTGTTGACCACGCCGGTAAAGCGGATGCGGGCAAGCCGCTCCAGCCAGTGAGCGTAATCGGCCACCTGTTGCGGCGTGCCGGTGCCGGGCCGCAAAGGATTGATGACCATCCAGGCCTGGTAGGACCCGGGCGCGAGGCGGCCGGCGAGGCTGCCGATGACGCGGGCTCCCTCGTCTCCGCCGACGTCCGCCACCACCCGGCCCGGATGGGTCGACAGGGCCTGCACGGCCCGGGCCGTGACCACCGGCAGGTCCGAACGGCTCAGCTCGCCCTCGGGGGCCACGACCTCGACGCCCAAGGCGGCGAGCTCCGGGGCGACGTCGCGGGAGCGGTAGTAGGGGGTGATGAAATCCAGGTCCAGGAGCAGCGGGCGCTCGGAGCCATCGGCCATGGCGAGGGCCTGCTGGATGGCGACCTCGGTCTTGCCCGATCCGAAGTGCCCGAGCAGGAGTAGACGCTGGGGCGAGCGATCGGGGGGCGTGGGCTGGGCCATCGCCTCGTCATTGAGGGAATTGGCGCTCAAAGGGGACTCCTTCCAAGCTTCGAAGAGCGTCGGGGGAGAGTTTGAGCAGCCGATGGCCTTATTTTAGCGCCGCCTTGAGCGGCCACCCTCCGTAGTAACTACCGCATGACCGCCGGATCTTAGCGCGTGCTTAACCCGTTAAGCGCCAGGGCGGGCGCGTTGGCCCCACCGGATCGCATGGAGCCGGCGGGTGAAAAGTCGGGGGGAACTACCGTCTTCCGGTCGCCCCGAATCGGGTAACGTTACACCATACCCGTGTAGGGTATTAATCCGAGTCACCGGTCATCGCCTGCCGATCCTCCCTGCGCAGACCACCGGTACAAGAGAAAGAGTTCTACTATGAGCGAAAAACTCTCCATCGTCCTGTTCTCCGGCACGGTTGACAAGCTCATGGCGGCGAGCATCCTCGCCACGGGGGCGGCCGCCATGGGCAAGGACGTGAATCTGTTCCTGACCTTCTGGGGGCTCATGGGCTTCCGGAAGGACGACTGGAAGACCAACCAGAAGATGAGCGCGGACTTCGCCGAGTATGCCCAGATGGCCGGCGAAGCCATGGTGCAGCACAAGGTGCCGAGCTGGCGCCAGACCCTCGAGGAGGCCATGGAGGTCGGCAACGTCAACATCTACGCCTGCGGCATGACCATGGACCTGTTCGGGCTGAAGCTCGAGCACCTGGAGCCCATCGTCAAGGACATCATCGGGGTCGCGGGCTTCGTCTCGATGGCCGAAGACGGCCAGACCCTTTTCATCTAGATGGAGGACGTCATGCAAAACGTCACGATTGCCAAGGAAAGCGACGCCCGCGGGAGCTTCTGCCCGGGGCCCCTCATGGAGCTCATCCGCATGATCAAGGGCGGCACGGTGGGCGAGGTCTACGCCATCATCTCCTCGGACGAGGGCAGCAAGAAGGACGTCCCCGCCTGGATCGCCAAGGCCGGCCACGAGTTCCTCGGAAGCGAGCCCTTTGAAGGGGCGACCCGCTTCCTCGTCCGGAAGGCGAAGTAGCCTCCCAGGAGTAGCTGGAGAAGCCACGATGAAACGAATCGTCATCCTCGGCGGGGGCACGGGCGGCACCATGATGGCCAACATGCTCGCCAAGAAGCTCAGCCCCCACGAAGCCGAGATCACCCTGGTCAGCAACTCCCCGCGACATCAGTACCAGCCGGGCTGGCTCTACGTCCCCTTCGGCTGGCAGGAGGCCACGTCTCTCCACCGGCCCCTCAAGGGCCTGCTGCGCAAGAACGTGCGCCTGCGTATCGACGAGGTCACGAGCCTCGATCACGTGAGCAAGACCTTGAAGCTCGCGAGCGGCAAGGCCCTCCCCTACGACTACCTGATCATCTCCACGGGCTCTCACGTCCACCCGGAGCTGGTGCCGGGCCTCAGCGAGGGAGGCGAGCACTTCTACACGGAAGCCGCGGCCCTTCGCCTGCATGAGAAGCTCGAGGACTTCCAGGGCGGAACCATCCTCGTCGGCGTGGGTGGCCTTCCCTACAAGTGTCCCGTCGCGCCCCTGGAGTTCACCTTCCTCCTGGATGACTACCTGAGGCGCCGGGGCATCCGCCAGAAGACGACCCTCCGCTACACCTTCCCCATCAACGCCTGCTTCACCATCCCCACGGTGGCGACGCTCGCCGAGCGCATGCTCAACGAGAAGGGCATCGAGATCGAGACCTTCTTCAACCTCGAGGAAATCGACCTCGAGAAGAAGATCGCCACGAGCCTGGAGGGTAGCTCGTTCCCGTTCGACCTCGCGGTGTTCGTTCCCCCGCACCGGGGAGCGGAGTTCCTCTGGGGCCATCCCATCGCCGACCAGGACGGCTGGGTGGATGTGAGCCGCACGACTCTCCAGTCAAAAGTCGCCCCGGACATCTGGGCCATCGGCGACACCACCAACCTGCCCATCAGCAAGGCGGGCAGCACGGCTCATTTCGAGGGGCCGGTGGTCGCCGCCCACGTGGTCGCTGCCGTCCGAGGCAAGGCCGTAGAGCCGGGGCACGCCGAGTACGACGGCCACGTCATGTGCTTCCTGGAAGCTGGAGAGGACAAGGCGTCCCTGCTGGATTTCAACTACTCGGGTCCCCCCCATCCCAAGGAGCCCACCACCCTGGTCCACTACGAGAAGCTGCTCTTCAACCAGGCCTACTGGCACCTGGTCCCGACGGCCCTCGTCTGAGCCAGAAGGGCGCCTCCCCGAGGGGAGGCGCCCTTCGGCTAGGCGGGGGTGAACTGCGCGAGGTCGTAGATCCCCACCGCCTTCTCGAT
>DATNQJ010000528.1:0-2247 GCA_036704085.1 Stenomitos sp. | reverse complement strand
TACCCCGCCCCACCGGGGGGCGGGAAGATCCTCGCAAGGTGGGATATGTAATGGCATGACCTCTTGCACCCCAGCAGACCATGAGAGCAACACGATGAAACTGAACGGAACAACCGCCCTCGTCACGGGCGCCAGCCACGGCATCGGCCGGGCGATCGCCCTTGCCTTCGCCGAAGCAGGCGCCAACGTCGCCATCAACTACGCCCATGACGCCCAACCCGCCCGGGAGGTCGTCGGTGCCATCGAGGCCATGGGCCGCCGCGCCCTTGCCGTTCAGGCAGATGTCGCGGATCCCGAGCAGGTCCGGCGCATGGTCGACACCGTCGAGCGCGACCTGGGCCCCATCGACCGCCTCGTCAACAACGCCGGCATCGTCATGCGTGCCGGCCTCTTCGAGATCACCCCCGACATGTGGGACCGCGTCATGGACGTCAACGCCAAGGGCGTCTTCCTCGTCTCCCAGGCCGTCGCCAAGGGCATGATGGCCAGCAACGGCGGCGTCATCGTCAACATCGCCTCCATGCGCGGGGTCGAGGGCGCCGAGAGCTCCATGCACTACGCCGCCTCCAAGGCCGCCGTCATCAACCTCACCAAGTGCTTCGCCCGCGAGCTCGCCCCCAAGGTGCGGGTCAACGCCATCGCCCCGGGCTACGTCGCCACCCGCATCCAGGCGGAGCTCACGCCCGAGAAGCGGCACGCCATCGAGCAGGCCACCCCCCTCAAGCGGTTCGGCCGCCCGGAGGATATCGCCCGGACGGCCGTGTACTTCGCAAGTGATGATTCCGCCTTCGTCACCGGCCAGACCCTCCTGGTGGACGGCGGCCGGGTGATGCTCTAGGCCCCCAGGTAGTCGTAGATCGCCTGAATCACCACCTTGGCCCCGAGCGACAAGCCGCGCTCGTCGATATCGAAGCTGGGGTGGTGGTGTGGGTTGTCCAGGCCCTTCTCGGGGTTGGCCGTCCCGATGAAGAAGTAGCAGCCCGGCACTTCCTTGAGGAAGTAGGCCATGTCCTCGCCGCCCATGCTGGGCTCGGCCTCGACGACATGCTCCTCGCCGACCACCTTGACGGCCGCCTGACGCACGAGCTCCGTCATGCCGGGGTCGTTGACCGTCGCGGGGTAGGTGCGCTGGTAGTCAAGGCGGTAGCTCGCCCCCATCGCCCGGGTGATGCCCGAGACCAGGGCCTCGATGCGCGTGGGCAGCAGGTCGCCCACGGCCGGCGAGAACGAGCGTACGGTCCCCGAGAGCTCGACGGTCTGGGCGATGATGTTGTGGCGATCGCCGCCCCGGATCTTGCCCAGGGTCAGCACCGCCGAATCCAGCGGCGAGACGTTGCGCGATACGATGGTCTGCAGGGCCGTGATCACCTGGCCCGCCACCGCGATGGCGTCCACCGACAGGTGCGGCATGGCCCCATGGCCCCCCTTGCCCTCGATGAAGAGGTCGAACTGGTCGGTGTTGGCCATGACCGGCCCCGAACGCACACCGATCTGTCCGACCGGCAGGGTATTCCAGACGTGGAAGCCGATGGCCGCCTCGACCTTGGGCGCCTCGAGCACCCCCGCCTCGATCATGGGCAAGGCGCCGCCCGGCCCCTCTTCAGCCGGCTGGAAGACCAGCTTGACCGTGCCTGCCAGCTCGTTCTGGCGCTTCGCGAGCACCCGGGCCACCCCCAGGAGGATGGCCATGTGGGCATCGTGGCCGCAGGCGTGCATCTTGCCGTCGTGGATCGAGCGGTACGGAGGGGTCGCGATCTCCTGCACCGGCAAGGCGTCGATGTCGGCGCGCACCAACAGGGTCTTACCGGGCTTTGCGCCGCGCAGGTAGGCCACCACGCCCGTGCCGACCATGGTCTCGACCTCGAGGCCGTAGCCCGTCAACAGCTGAACCAGCCGTCCCGCCGTTCGTACCTCCTCGAAGCCCAGCTCCGGGTGCATGTGAAAGTCACGGCGGTTGGCGACCATCTCGGGGGCGATCGCATCAACCTCTTGAAGCAGCGCGGTGGACATCAGCGGCCTCCTGGCTCGTCAAAGCATTAGGGATTTTTTAAACGAAGGATAGCATTTCGGACGCTTGGTTGTATAATTGACCGTAACCACCGCTTGGCGGTTTGCAGCCCGTGTGAGCCCCGAACGGCGCCTTTCTTAGCATCAAACCTGTTTCAAATAGAAGGGATCTGACCAGATGGCAGATAAGAACGATAGGTTCCCGGATAACGTCCCGGGCAAGTACTACGTCGACCAGAC
>DATNQJ010000527.1:0-7704 GCA_036704085.1 Stenomitos sp. | reverse complement strand
CTGTTCAGTGACAGGTCCTCTATCCAAGGCCAGCAGTCGTCTCAGGCTTCGGGAAAGCGGCTCAGCGCTTTTCCTCGACCTGCTCAACGCCCTCCCCGCTCAGCTCATTGGTTCCTGCCGATCCGGGGACGGACCTGCCGTGCTTGGGGGGCGACTGCAACAGTCTAACTGCTTGGCTCACGAAGTAACCAAACACCGACATGCCGTACACCATCATCCCCACGGCCAGAATCCGCCCCCCAGCCGATTTCGGTGAGAGGTCGGAGGCGACCGTTGTGACGATCGCCGCGCTCCACCAGAGGGCGTCCCCGAAGGTGCGGATCCCGCTATTGGGGGTCTCCCGCTCGAGGGCCAGCATCGCCGCACTGGAGGCCAGCACCACGACGACGGTCAGGCCCGCGACATAGCCGAAGCGGCTGGCAATCAGGAAGTGTTCAAGGCCTCTGGCGCCGCGGCGCATCGCCAGCCCCAGGCGCACCATCGAGAAGCCCGCATAAAACAGCCTCACGACACGCAAGAGCCGCAGCATAGGGAACAGGAGGACCAGCAGGTCCAGCCAGCGATGGCGGGCATAAAGTCGCTTGTTCGGTGCAAGGCCGAGCTTGATCAGATATTCAACCAGGAAGAGGCCCCAGATCGTGAGGTAGGCCTCGTCGAGCCAGTGGTGGTACCTCGCATTGGGTGGCGCCGACAGGTCCGCAACGACCAGGCCAAAAAATACCAGCGACAGGACTGCCATCGGCAGATCCAGTAGGCGCGTGATGCGGCGGATGAGCCGCCAGCGCTTACTCGCCGGATGCTTCACCTGCGGTTTACCGTGCTGTTGGGGACCCGATGGGCTAGCCATTGGTCACCTCGCTTCATGGCAGGGCCCGATACGAGCCTTCGACTTCCCGTGCGTAGACTCGTCCAAACCTCGGCCCAAGGCAACAAGCGGCCGGTTCCAGGGACTGGGGGGCCAGGCCGGTCATGGCTTTCTAGAGGTCAAGAATCGCTTTCCAGGTACGTTCGGGCCTGATCGACGGCTTCTTTCAGGCCGATCAGCGTGATGACGTCCCCCAACGCCAAGTGGGTCCGGCCATCGGGAATCGAGACGGTCCCCTTTCGCTTGACGAGGGCCACGAGGCACTCACTCGGCAACTGGAGTTGCCGCAAGGTCTGCCCGACGACCTTCGGATTCCCTACCTGAAACTCGACGAGGCGATCGCCATACGCGGTGGACCCCATGAGCGGCAGAACCGTCGGGCGCGTTACCAAGGCCGACAGGGTCATGGCTGCGGCATCCTCGACCATGAGCGGCTCGACGCTCGCTCCGAGGAACGCCTCGTGGTTTCGCCGCTCGTTCACGCGCGCGATGAGGCGAAGGTCGGGAACGCTGCCCCGCAGCACCTGGCTGATGAGCAAATTGGCTTTGTCGCTGGGGGTGGCGGCCACCACGCAGTGGCACCAATCGAGCCCCAGACGGCGCTGCACCTCGGGATCGGTCGCATCGCCGCGCAAGGCGGAAATCCCCTGGGCAAGGGCCGCGGTCACGTTGGCGGAATCCGTGTCCAGCAAGAGGACCGATTCACCCTCCTGGGTCAATTGCCAACCAAGCTTGCGGGCGATCGCATCGCCGCCCACCACGATGACTTTTTTCGGCATCACCTTCAGGCGGGCGGCTATCCAGCCCGCCCCACTCCCTTCGATCAAGACGGTCAGGATCACCGTCAGGAAGACCAGCGCCGCGAGGGTCTCGCCCCCCTCGATTCCCCATGCCGCGAGCTCGATCGCCATCAGGGAGGCCATCGAGGTGGCCACGATGCCCCGGGGCCCCAGCCATGCGATGAAGAGCCGCTCCGGCCAGGTGAGGGCGGTGCCCAGCGTCGAGGCCGCCACGGCCAACGGCCGCACGACGAACATGAGCGCCAACACCGTCAGCACTCCGCGCCACCCGAGACCCAGCAGGTGTTCGATGGGCATGGAAGCCGCCAAGAGGATGAAGACGAGGCTCAGGGCAACGAGCGTCAGGTCGCCCTTGAAACGCTTGATGGTCTCTTCTTCCGGCAGCCTCAAGCTTCCGACCAGTAGGCCCGCGACGGCCACGGCGGCAATCCCGGACTCATGGGCGAGGGCTTCGGCTATCGAGTACCCGAGCAACACGACGCCGAGCACGGCCACCCGGACCAGATCGGGCGACAGAAATCCCGTCTGTTTGAGCGCCACCTTCAGCAGTAGGGTCATGAGGCCCCCGATCCCTACGCCCATCGCGAGGTTGGTGCCCAACTGGAGGAGCCCCCCGTGCACCCCTTCGGCCGAGCCCGTGATGTAGCTGAAGACCGCGGACGTCAACAGCACGCCAAGGGCATCCACGAAGACGCTCTCGGCCTCGAGGGTCGTCTTCAGACGATGATTCAGGGGCAGGCGCTTGAGGATGGGCGAGATGACCGTCGGCCCGGTCACGCTCACGATGGCGCCGAACAGAAAGGCGATCTTCCAAGGCAGCCCGCCGATCGCATGGGCTGCCAAGGCCGCGAGGCCAAAGGTCACGGGGGCTCCCAGGGTGATGAGCCCCAACACGCTGCGCGAGCAGTGCCTCAGCTGACGGGCGTCGATCAGCAACGCCCCTTCGAAGACGATGATGGCGACCGAGATCGAGACGAGGGCACGCATGCCTACGCCGAAGATCGCCGGTTGGACGACGCCCATGACCGATGGCCCGAGCACGGCGCCCAGACCGAGCAGCAAGAGAATCGACGGCACCCGCAGGTGATGCGCGGTGACCTGTGCCGCGATACCCGCCATCAGCACGATGGCGGTAGTGAGCACCAAGACCAGGGCCGGGTAGTGCGGGAAGAGCTGTGTCAGCATGGGAGCGGACTCCGGAGCCAGTCACTGCACAAGAGCAGGGTCTCGACGAAGCGCTGCGGGTAGAGTCCGAGCATGTGATCCTTCGGGTGCCACAGCCAGAGCTGACGCTCGATGGGCAGACTACGAATCCGCAGGGCGACAAGGCGCCCGGCCGCCCGTTCGAGGTCAATGGAGTAGCGCGAGACGAAGCCCACCCCGAGGCCCGCCATGACCGCGTGCTTGATGCCCTCCGTACTGCTGAGCTCGAAGCGGACGGTGAGGCGATCGGCGCTGAACCCCACCTCGGCCATGCGCCTGCTGTAGAGCTGGCGCAAGGAGGAATCGCGTTGCCGGAGGATGAAAGGCTCGCCCTCGAGCTCCTGGACGTCGACCGACGTGCGATTCGCCCAGCGGTGGTGAGGAGGGGCGATGAGGACGATCTCGTCTGTCAGCAGCGGAACCCGCTCCCAGTCTATCAACAGGCCGGCGGACGGCTCGCTCGCGGTCACCGCCACGTCCATCTCGCCGTCCTTCATGGCCCTCAGCAGCGCCTCGCGGTCGGTCTCCCGGACACTGATGGGTGCGCCGGGATTTTCGCGCGTGAACGTCCCCAGGGCAAGCGGCAGCAGGTAGGTGCCGGGTGTGCTGTCGGCGCCCACGCGAACCACGCCCATAGGATCGCCTGTGAACTCGGCCAACGCGTCCTCGGCCCGCCGGACGTTCGTCAAGACCTCCTGGGCTAAGGGGCGCAAGCGCTCTCCTGCTGGCGTGAGGACGAGTTGGCGCCCACGCCGCTCGAACAGGTGGGCCTTCAGGGACGTCTCGAGGTCCAGTATCTGCTGGCTGATGGTCGGTTGCGAAAGGCCGAGCAGACGCCCCGCCTGCGTGAAGTGGAGGGTGTCCGCCGCCGTGACGAAGGTCCGAAGTTGATCGAGGTTCAAAGGTAACCGTCCTTTAGGGGGGATGGGAATCGCGCTTTGACCGCCAATGGGCTCCTACCAGCCCTTTCGGGGCATCAGGCAGACCGGCCAGACCCGGTCCAGGTGGGGGGCCTCAAGCGTTCGCCCGGCGAGCAGAAAGCCCGCGATCGACCACGTCTGGTGCTGGCGTGCCCCCCGCCCGAGGCGCCCTTGGCGGTCGTAGTACTCCCCCCAGGTGGGCGAGATGCCGTGCGCGGCGAGCTCGAGCGCGTCTTGTGCCAACTGGCGTTGGCCGGCCTTGAGGGCCGCCGGCGCGAAGGCCCAGAGGATGTTCGGCCAATGGGCGCCGTTGTGGAAGACGCCGGGCCGGCCCCGGGGGTCGCTGTCCATGACGATCTGATAGGACGAACCTCGCAGTTCGGGCCAGCAGACGGCCATCGGCATTTCCCCCATCAGCGAGGCCTGGTGCTCGGCGATCAAGCGAACGATGGCGGTTGCCCGGCTTTCGGAGACAACGCCGGAGACGGCTGCCAGGCAGTTGGGTAGGGACCAGAATCGCGTATCGACGTGCCGCGCGCGTAGGGTCCCGGCCAGGAATCCGCCCTCGCCGAGCCACGACGCGCGACGCCTCACGCGTCGGTAGTCCAGGTTGAAGGGGTTCGGATTGCCGGCTCCATGCCGCTCGCTCGGCAACTCGGCCCGCTGCCTCAGCAGCTCTCGATCCAGCCAGAACCACCGGTTGATCCAGGAGGCGATCTCGTCGGCCTCCCGCGCGCAGAGCTGCGCATCCTCCCCTTTGTCGAGCGCTAGCAGGAGGCGTGCTGACCAGCGCAACGCCAGGCATGCCAGGACTTGCAACTGAAGCGGGTACCCGTGGAGACCTGCCGGACGGTCAATTTCGGTGACGGATTCCGGGGCTCCCATCAGCGGGAGCGGATCGAAGCGTGGCGCCAAGACGAGGTCCAGGGCGCTCCGGAGCGCCCCTTGCTGTCGGACGAGCCACTGATGGTCCTCGGTGACTTCGACGTAGAGCCCGAGCAGGATCAGGAACCACAGGGTGGAATCGATGGAATAGATGCCGCCGATGGACTCCTCGCCCCCGAAATCCGTCCGGTTGAACTGAGGGGAGAAGCCGATGGGAATCAGCCCGCGGGTCCGCCGGTCGGTCGACTGCCGCCGGCTCAGCGCTGCGAGGAACCCTCGCACGATACCTGGATCCTGTTGCAGGAAATAGAGCATCGGGGCCACGTTATCGCGGGTCCAGACATTCTGGTAATGGGTTTCCGCATCGCGGGTCGAGGCCACCGTGCCGCACGGTTCGCCGTGCTCATCGAGGACGATGGCGGCGGTCAGCAGCTTGCGGGCTTCTTCCACCAGGGGCCTGTCTTCCACTTAGCGAGACTCCTTGGGCAGCAGCGGTGCCTGGCCCCGAGTTCCTACCGCCCGGTTCGGCAAATCCCCCGTCAGCCAGCCATAATGCTCCAAGGCGTCCATGACCCCGCCGACAAACGCGCTCTTGGCGCGGTAGACATGGTCCGGCAGGTCGTCTTGCAGCTCAGGCTGCGCGTTCGCGACGATGGCGGCCAGGCATCCCAGGGCCAGCATGTCGCGATCGTTGCCCGAGTCCCCGCAGGCCAGGACGCGGGATAGCGGGAGGCCCAGGTACCTCGCCAGGCAGCGCACGGCGTTGCCTTTGCCGCCATGAGCCGGGATGAGGTCGAGGCCGCGGCGGGAGCTGTAGACGGCGCGCGCGGGGATCCGGTTCCGCTGAAAGTCGGTGCTCAACCCTGTGAGCACGGTCTCGGCATGATCGCGGCTGAGCGTGAAGCTGCACTTGAAGGGGCCTTGGTTCTCGTCAGGCTGCGCCACGACCTGTGGATACCGGGCAGCGACGGCGCGGACCCGATCCCGGTCCCAGCCCCGCGCGAGGTGCCGCTGCCATGGGCGGTGGGCTCGCCACGCAGGTCCGACATGGATGGCCGATCCCAGGCCAGGCAGGATGAACTCCGGCTCAGGCAGGCCGACGGCCCGGATCAGGGCCAACGTCGAAGGCAGGCTGCGCCCCGTGACGTAGGCGACCATGACCCGGTCGGACGCGGCGGCCCGCCACTGGGCAAAGCCGTGCAGGGCCGCGTCGTCGCCGACCAGGGTCCCGTCGAGATCGGTTGCCAGCAAGCGCCTCAATGGGCCCTCGCCATGGAGGCCCCGCGCTCAGGGGCCATGAGGCTCCGGTAGAAGCCCTCGAGTTGGGACGCGACGGCCTTCCATGTGAACTGACGAACGGCAAGTTGTCGAGCAGCTTGACCCATGGCCTCCCGTAGGCGGGGATTGCCCAGGAGTTGCTCGCATGCCGCGGCGAAGGCGACGGGCTCACCGGGTGGAACACGCAGTCCTGTCTTCCCGTCCCGGACGGTATGGCGCAGACCCCCGACATCGCTCGCCACCACGGGCGTCCCACAGGCCATGCTCTCCAGGGCGGTCAGACCGAACGACTCGTAATGGCTCGGGACGCCACAGAGATCGGCGGCGGAATATAGTTCGGCCAACCGATCGGGGGCGAGCTTTCCCAAGAAGGACACCCGGTCGGCAAGACCCAGCTCCGAGACGAGCGCCTGGATGCGTTCGAATTCCTTGCCATCATTCGCCTGGGAATCGAAGCCCCCAGCCAGCGCGACCTTGACGGCTCGCCGTGGCGCAAGGCGGGAGAGCGCACGGACGAGGGTGTCGATTCCCTTGTTGCGATCGAACCGCCCCGCGTAGACGATCAGCGACTCACCCGCTGCGACGCCGAGCTCCCGGCGCAGCGGGGGCGCCGCACGCGGAAAGAACACCGCGTCGTCGAAGCCGCACGGTGCGATCGTGCACAAGGTCGTCGGGCCGTAGTGCTGGCGCATGATCGCAAGCTCCTGGGGGGAGGTCGCCACGATGCCGGCATGCGCGATGACGGCTTGCTCGACCTCTAGGCGGGTGGGACCGTGACTGGGCAGGGCCCCTTCGGTCGCAAACTTCACGGCGCCCAGCGAGTGGTGGGTGTGGACGAGCGGGAGGCCATGCTTGGCGGAGAGCCGACATCCGACCCACGCCGAAAGCCAGTAGTTGGAATGCAGAATGTCATAGCGCTCGCCTTCCAATCGGACGGTTTGCTCGAAGGACTGCATGAAGGCGGGCAGGTGAGGGAACAGCTGGGTCCGGGGGATGAAGCCCCGAGGCCCCGCTGGAAGCCGGTAATCCCGAAAACCTGGGCCGGTCAGGATCTCCACCTCGTGCCCATGGCGGTTCCGGGTAAAGACATCGACCGAATGCCCTCGTGCTGCCAGTGCCTTGGCCACTTCGCGCACGTAGACATTTTGCCCGCCCGCCTCTTCCGAGCCGATCGCCAGCAGCGGATCGGCATGCACGGACAACAGGGCGATGCGGAGGGGACGAGGTGCCGGCCGAAACATGGGGCCTCCTTTCCCGAGCGGATCGAAACTATCCAGGGACAGCCTAGCGTTAAAGGGACATAAGAAAAAGCAATGCATTTTAATCTGCTTGGCAACGGTTTCTAATGAAAGCGAGGTGTCGCTGGTTGTCGTTTTGGCTTCAGGGGGCATGGTTGCTGGATCTTTCGGCCAACCATGTGTTACCGTGAGGGTATAAACAAGTTTGAAACATGCTTGTCATATCCATTAGGATGACTAATGAATTTGGATTATCTGCGCACCTTCGTGGCGGCTGCCGAGGTCTCCAGCTTCACTCAGGCGGCCCGGCGGGTCCACCTGACGCAATCGGCCGTCAGCCAGCAGATGCGCGAACTCGAGAACCGGCTAGGCGTTGCCTTGTTCGAGCGCCGAGGACGCAGCCTGTTGCTGAGTCCTGCGGGAGAATGCTTGCGACCTCTGGCCCTCAGGGTGTTAGGGGCCTACAAAGAACTCGAGCACGAGCTATCGGTCTTCAAGGGCATCCCGCAAGGGGT
>DATNQJ010000526.1:0-2085 GCA_036704085.1 Stenomitos sp. | reverse complement strand
GCGGGCATGGTACCGGCTGATGGGCGCCAAGATCGGCAAGGGATCCGAGATCTCCACCAACCTGGCCGGGCGCTACGACCTGGTCGAGATTGGGGAGAAGTGCTTCATTGCGGACGAGGTGGTGCTGGGCGACGAAACGGTCCGGCGCGGCTGGATGTCCCTGGAGGCGGTGCGCACCGGTAGTCGCGTGTTCGTCGGAAACTCGGCGGTGGTGCCGCCGGGCACGGAGATTCCCGCCAACTCACTGATCGGCATCAAGTCGAAGCCGCCCGCTCCGGGGGACATGGCCCAGGGCGGCATCTGGTTCGGCAGCCCGCCCATCAAGCTGCCCGTGCGCCAGCAATTCGGGGACCTGGCCGCTATCTGGACCTACGAGCCGCCACAATGGCGGCGCCTACTCCGAGCCGTCTTCGAGGCCTTCACGGTGTCACTGCCGAGCATGCTGTTCATCACGTTCGGCACGCTGGCGGTGGAGGTCCTGGCCCCCGCCATCCAGTCCCGCGACATGGGGGCCGTGCTGCCCCAGTTCCTGCTGGCCAGCGTGGCCATCTCGGTCGCGCTGATGCTCACCTCGGTGGTCTTGAAATGGCTGACCATGGGCGTCTACGAGCCAACGGTCCGTCCCATGTGGTCGTGGTGGGCCCTGCGGACCGAGGCGATGGCGGTGCTGTACTGGGGCTTGGCCGGCAAGGTCTTGCTGGATCATCTGCGCGGCACGCCCTTCCTGCCCTGGGCGCTCCGGCTCTACGGGGCCAAGATGGGGAAGGGGATCTACCTGGACACGACCGACATCACCGAATTCGACTGCGTCTCGGTCGGGGATTACACCGTCCTCAACAGCACCGCGGCCCTGCAGACCCACCTGTACGAGGACCGGGTCATGAAGGTCGGGCGTGTGGCGGTCGGCAAAGGGGTTACCATCGGCTGCAACGCCACCGTGCTCTACGACACCCATGTCGGCGATTACACGCGTATCGGCCCCTTGAGCATCATCATGAAGGGCGAAGATCTGCCTCCGCACACGGCCTGGCACGGGGCGCCGGCCCAGGTGCAGTCTACATGACCGAGGGGGGGACGCGTCCGATGTAGGCGGGCTACTGCCGTAGCGCCAGCTCGACCGCGCGGGCCGCATTCACGCGACCGAACCCGTAGCTATCATCCCAGCCAGCCGGCCCGCGATCCTCCGCGGACTGCTCGAGGACGTCCTTCACCTGGGGGGGAGACAGCCGGGGATTGGCGCTCCTGACCAGGGCGGCCACACCAGCGGCATTGGGACATGCCATGCTGGTGCCATCCATGTACTGGTAGGGCTTGCCGACCAGACCGTTGAAGAAGCTCGGCATGGTCGAAAGAATCCGCCACCCGGGGGCGGAGACCGAGACGTAGCGGCCTGCGTTCGAGAAGAACGTGACCCGGTCCTCCTCGTCGGTGGCCCCGACCCCGATGACGCCCGGCAGGTTGGCCAGCGCGTTGACCGGACTGCCTTCCATGCGTTCGTTTCCCGCTGCCACCAGGACGGAGACGCCCTTTTGCACGGCGTAGTCGACGGCCGCGGCCAACGCCTGGCTCTCGTGGGAGAACCCCAGGCTCATGTTGATGACCTGAGCGCCGTGATCCGTGGCGTAGACGATGCCGCGCGCGACCACGCTCGCGATGACCGCCTCGGGATCCTCGCCACCGACGCGCGGATCGGGTTTCAGCGAGGGGTTGGGGAAGATCTTGACGGGCAGGAGGGTGCAATGGGGCGCCACCCCCGCGATCCCCTGCTTGTTGCCCAACTCGGCGCCGATGATGCCGGCCACGTGGGTTCCGTGCCCCAAGGACGCCAACTGGCCGCCCAACCGGCTGAGGGTGCTGGGCATCGCGGCGTCCAGCCCCTTCTTGTCGTAATAGGCGTCATAGGCGTCGGGAGAGAGGTTGGCCTTGAGGTCCACGTGCTTGGCGTCTACCCCCGAGTCGATCACGGCGACGACCACCCGCTTGTCGCCCATGGTCGTGCTCCAGGCCTTCTCGACCTCCATGACGTCCAGGCTGTACTGCAAGGGCCGCATCGGATCGGCGGCGTTCGTCTTCGCGGTGTCGGTC
>DATNQJ010000525.1:0-8293 GCA_036704085.1 Stenomitos sp. | reverse complement strand
TGGGTGGCTGCGGTATGCCCGGTACGGCGGTCAGCACCAACCGATCCGTGGCCAGTTCCGCATCGGCGGATCTGTCCCAGGCCGAATCGGTCGAGTTCGATTCGATCAACAACAGCGGCCAGCTCGACGAGCTGGATGACGAGACCCTCAGCGAGCTCGCCGATGAAGGCGATCTGGCGTCCGGCTATTCGTCGCAACTGCTGGGCCTCGGTTCCACCAAGATTGGCTACATTCGCTCGACCGAGGACGGCAAGTTCTTCCTCCAGGCCAAGCAAGGCATCTGGAAGCGGAAGGACGTGAGCTACACGCTCGTCGGCTCCAAGGAAGACGTTTCCCTCAAGCTCGCCAAGAAGCTCAATGACCGTGTCCTGGTCCGCGGCACCAACAAGGACGGCACCATCACCGTCAAGTCCGTCTACCAGGTGCCGGATACCAGCGTAGTGCTCGACATGCTCCGCACCGGCTGCGTGAGCGGCAAGGTCTACAGCGGCAAGACCCTGGTCGGCCTGAACGGCGCCGCCATCACCCTGCGCTCGATCGATACCGGCCGCATCTACCGTGCCACCACCAACAAGGATGGTCGTTATCACGTCAGCCGCCTCGTTCCCGGCGATTACAGCGAAGAGATCACCCTCGCGGGGTACTCGAAGGGCATCCTGTCCAAGGTGACCGTCGCCAAGCGCAAGAGCACCTCCGCCAACGTTCCGCTCACCGAGAGTTCGTTCTAATCGCCTCATCCCTCCTCCCCAAGACGAAGGGGGCCTCGCAAGAGGCCCCCTTCGTCGTTGCTCAGTTTCTTAGGTTCCAGTCGCCAAGCGTACCAGCAACCGCTCGAACTGCAGCGCCTCGTACTGGCGGCCCGAGCCGGTCTTGAGGGCGACGTCGGTTTCGAGCAGCAAAGAGAGTGCGGCCTGCAATTGGCGGGAGTTGAACTTCCGGGAGCTCTCCAGATCCTTCTTGATCTTGTAGGAGGACCTCGCCCCGAGCTCCTTGGCGATCGCATCCGCGTTCATCCCACGCTCCGCCAACGTCCGCACCTGGAGCCACGAGCGCATGAGCGTGGCCATGGTCGCGAGCACCTTGAGGGCCGCCTCGGTCACCAGGAGCTTGCGCATGCGGGCGACCGCCTCGACGGCGTTGCGATCGCCGATGGCCTGCAGGACGGCAAAGACGTCCGTCTCCCCCGGCGACCCCAGGGTCGCGAGCAACTCGAGCGTGATGGGGGCCCCGGCCGCGTAGGTCGCCAGCTTTGCCAGCTCGTTGGAGAGCTTCCACCGATCGATACCCAGGGAGTCCACCATGGCCTCGGCCACATCGTTCCCGAGCTTGATACCTTGCTCGCGCGCCTGGCCCATGAGCCAGTTGACGGCGATGCCGCGCTCCTCCCACGGCTTGGCGCCGCCGAATTCCCGCGCCTCGACATGCCCCAGGATGGCCTTGGTCTGGTTCAGGCGCTTATCGATGCTGCCCGACACCGAGAGGACCAGGTGGCAACCGGGAGGCAAGCCCTTTAGAATAAGGTCCACCAGGCCCTGTACCTCTTCCGGCGCGACCTTACCGGCCGAGAAGAAGGGGCAATCCCGTACCAGCACCAGGCGGCCGCCCAGCCCGAACGGCATGGTGGCCGCCGCCGCCGCCACGTGACTGGGCGTGGTCGCGGGTCCCTCCAGGACGTTGAGGTTCATCGACTGGAAGCCGGGGTCGACGATCGCCGCGATGAGCGCGTCTTCGGCGGCCTTGAGCGAGTAGGAATCCTCGCCCCACAGTAGGGTGACCGGGCTCGGGGTAGCCATGGGCGCGCCTAGGGCCTGGCCCCGAACCGACGCTCGCGCGTCTGATAGTCGAGCAAGGCGAGGCGGAAATCCTCCTTGCGGAAATCCGGCCACAGGGTGTCGGTGATGTAGATTTCCGTGTAGGCGAGTTGCCAGAGCAGGTAGTTGCTGATGCGGCATTCGCCGCTCGTGCGGATCAGGAGGTCCGGGTCCGGCTGGCCCGCCGTGTAGAAGAAGCTGCCCAGGCGCGCTTCGTCCAGCTGATCGGCGTCGATCTGACCCGCCTGCGCGGCCCGGGCCACGGCCTTGACCACCTCGAGGATCTCGCGGCGGCCGCCGTAGTTGAGGGCGATGTTCAGGGTCAGCTTGGTGTTGGAGCCAGTCCGCGCTTCGGCCTGCTGGATCGTGTGGCGAATCTTGGGGTTGAGCTCGTCGATCTCGCCGATGAAGCGCATGCGGACGCCCGCCTCGTCGAGGGTAACGACCTCGCGCGCGATCGTCTCGTTGAAGAGGTTCCAGAGGTAACCCACCTCGTCTTCCGACCGCTTCCAGTTCTCGGTGGAGAAGGCGTACACCGTCAGGTACGAGATGCCCAGATCAACGCACGAGCGGACGAGTTCGCGCAGGGTGTCCACGCCCGCGCGGTGGCCCTGCTTACCGGGCAAAAGGCGGCTGATGGCCCAGCGGCGGTTGCCGTCCATGATCACCGCCACGTGCTGCGGCAGTCGGGCGCGGTCCACCCCTTCCCAAGAAGTAGCCTGTCCCACTTTGCTCGTTTTGGCCGTCATCATTACTCCGTGAAATCCGGGGCCTACCCGGTGCGTTGCCTGTTATGGTTCGAGGATCTCGACCTCGCTGGGGGAGAGCTCCCAGCGAATGCCGGGCGGTCCCGACACGTTGAGCGGCGCCGCGGTCCGCTTTCCGGCCCAGCGACGCTTCATGTCCACGAAGACCTCGAGATCCTGGTTGCTGAGCTTGTTGATGGCCGCCTTGGGCCCTTCGATGAGGACGTCGGCCACCGCTGGCTCGGTGCGGAAGGTGTGGTCCTCCGGCGCGTTCTTGACCTTGATCTCGACCGACACCTTCCGTTTGTCGCTGTCGATCCGGGGCAAGAGCCCCACGAAGATCCAGAGCGTGATGGCCATCAGGATGGCAATCACCTGGAGACCGCGATTGCTCTCCTCTTTGGCCCACAGCGTGAACATCTCAGCTCGACTTCCGGAAAATGGGCAGCGACAGGTTCATGGTCGCCGCCTTGGGCGTCTGGTAGAGGCCGGTGAGCATGGCGCGCAGGTCGTCCTCCGTCAGGTGACGCTGCAACTGGCCCATTTGCGCGACCGAGATGACGCCCGTCTCCTCGGAGACCACGACGGCCACTGCGTCGGTGGTCTCGGACAGCCCCAAAGCCGCCCGATGCCGGGTCCCGATGGGGCGCTTCTGGGTGCGCCGGAAGTTCTCGGACAGGGGCAAGAGGGCGCCGGCGGCGACGATGCGATCGCCCCGGATGATGACCGCTCCGTCGTGAAGCGGAGAGTTCGGAAAGAAGAGGGAGGTGAGCAGGTCGGCCGTCACCAGCCCCTGGATGGTGGTGCCCGTCTCGATGAACTCGTTGAGGCCCGTCTGGCGCTCCAGGATGATCAAGGCCCCGATTTTGCGGGCGCTGAGCATGCGCACGGCCATGACCACCTCGTCCACGACCCGGGTGGTGTCCGCGGTGGACTTGCCGAAGAGTTCGCTGCGGAAGATCTCGCCCTGGCCCAGCAGAGAAAGGGCACGACGCAACTCGGGCTGGAAGACGACCGGAATGGCCACGATGATCATGGTGGCCGTGCTCTGCACCAGCCACGTGATCGTGTTGAGCTGGAGGGCCCGACTCAGCAGATAGGCCACCAGCAGCAAGAGGACGCCGCGCAGCAGCTGCACCGCCCGCGTCCCCTTGATGAGGAGGAACAGGCGGTACAGGACCACGCTCACCAGGAGGATGTCGAGCAGGTCCTGCCAGCGCAGGTTGGTGGCGAACTGCTGGAGGATCGCGAGCCAGTAGGCCATCTAGCGGCTCCCCCCCAGTCTCGGCGGCAACCGATCCCGCGAGACCAGATCCGCCAGCGTCTCGCGCTCGGCGATGACGTCGGCCTTGCCGTCAGCGACCAGCACCATGGCCGGACGCCCCAGGCGGTTGTAGTTGGAAGCCATCGAGTAGCAGTAGGCGCCGGTGTCCCAGACCACGATCTGATCGCCTGCCTTGAGGCGCGGCAGGCCGAGATCCGTGATGAGGACGTCTCCCGACTCGCAGCACTTGCCGGCGAGCGTCACGACCTCCTCGACCGACGCCACCTGGACGGCCTCGGCCACATACTGGGCCCCGTAGGTGATGGGACGCGGATTGTCGGGCATGCCCCCATCCACCGACAGGAAGGTGCGCACCCCCGGGATGTCCTTGCGGGTCCCGACGGAGTAGACCGTCACCCCGGCCGTGCCCACGATGGAGCGGCCCGGCTCGAGCAGGAGCTTCGGCAGGTCCAGCTTCCGCTCCTGGCAGCCGGAGACCATCCGTTCCGCGATGGCCGCCACCAGGGCCTCGATCGAGGGGGGATCGTCCGATTCGACGTACGCGATGCCGAGCCCGCCACCGACGTCGATCTCGGAGACGTGGACCCCGTGCGTGCGCTCCAGATGGACCGAGAGGTCCAGGAGCACGTCCACATTGGCGAGGTACGGATCGAGGTCGAAGATCTGGGAGCCGATGTGGCCCTGCAGGCCCCGGAACTGGAGATGGGGATGGGAGCGCAGGTAGCGCATCGCCTCATCGAGCTGCTGCGGCAGATCGAGGCCGAACTTGGTGTCGATGTGCCCCGTGCGGATGTACTCGTGGGTGTGCGCCTCGATGCCGGGCGTCACGCGGAGGATGACCTGGGGACGCACGCCGAGCTCGGCCGCAATGGAGCCCAGGAGCACGAGTTCGTCGAGGTTGTCGACCATGAAGCGGCCGATGCCCTCTTCGAGGGCGAGGCGCAGCTCCTCGGGACTCTTGTTGTTGCCCTGGAAATGAATCCGTTCGGGGGGGATCCCGGCCTTGAGGGCCGTGAACAGTTCGCCGCCCGAGACGACCTCGGTGCCCATCCCCTCCTCGTGGACCAGTCGGTTGATGGCGAGGTTGCACAGGGCCTTGCTGGCGTAGAGGACCTCGGACGGCCCAGGATAATGGGCCTTGATGGCCTTCAGGTAGGCCTGAGCCGCATTCCGAATCGTGTCCTCGTCCATGACGTAGAGGGGCGTGCCGTAGGTGCGGGCCAATTCGCCGAGGTCGCACCCACCGATTTCCCAGCGGCCGTGCGCGTTGACACGGGCCGTCATGGGACGGATGTGCTGATTGCAGGCCTGATCGGTGAGGGGCATGGGGAGTCCTTTGGAACGAAGCGACGCGTCGTTCGCCATCCGACTCGCCGAGGTCGACCGGCGGCGGAAGCTGGGTAGGAGCGTGGCGCGGCGCGCTTAGTATACCATGCCTGACCCCCGAAAATCAGCCACATGGGCCGTGTGGTATCATGCCTAGACTCAGCGTACTGCGTTCCTATCGCCCTAGAAACACCATGCAAATCCGTCACATCCTGGACCTGATCGAAGAATTGGCCCCCCTGAGCTATGCCGCCTCGTGGGACAATTGTGGGCTGCAAGTCGGCAACCCGGACGACCCCTGCACGGGCGTCCTCGTGACGGTGAACCCCTCCCTGGCGGCCATTCAGCATGCCGAGCACGTCGGGGCGAACCTGGTCATCGCCCACCATCCCCTGCTCTTCAAGGCGACCAAGCGCCTGGATACCCGCAAGGATCCGGGCCGTCAGGTGGCGCACCTGGCCAAGGCCGGCATCACCTGCTATGCGGCTCATACCAACCTGGACGCCACGGCGTGCAACCATCACCTGGCTGCCCTCTTCGGGCTCCGGATGGACCGCGTGCTCCAGGTCGAAGGCCGCCATCCCTGGTACAAGCTCAGCGTGCTGGTCCCCGTCGAGTCGGAGCGCGTCGTCCTCGAGGCGCTTTGGCAGGCCGGCGCCGGTCAGACGGGGGCGTACGATCGGGTGGCCTTCTTAACGGAGGGCACCGGGACGTTCCGCCCGCTGCCGGGGTCCAACCCGACCCTCGGACAGGTCGGGGCGCTGCATGAGGGTCGCGAGCTCCGGATCGAGGTCCTGGTACCCGCCCCCGTGCGGGGAGCGGTGCTCGCGGCCTTGCTCAAGGCCCATCCCTACGAGGCGCCCGCCTACGACCTGATTCGCCTCGAGAACGGCGGTGAAGCCTACGGGATCGGGCTCTGGGGAGAGCTGAACGAGCCCCTGTCCATCGAGGAGATCGCTCGACGCGTCCAGGCCTCGATCTCGCCCCGCAGCTTGCGCCTGGTGGGCGATCGCCGGCGCATGGTCCGGCGCGTCGGCGTCTGCTCGGGCGCGGGCGGCGATCTCGCCGAGGCGGCGATCGCCCAGGGCGTCGAACTCTACATCACCGGAGAGGTCCGGTACCACACGGCCCTGGAAGCGGCTGAGCAGGGGCTCGCCATCCTGGAGGCCGGTCACCAGGCCACCGAGCAACCCGTGGTGGACTACGTTACCAACTACCTGGCTGCGCGCGTCCCAGACACGCTTCCCATCGTCGGATTCGCCGAGCCTGAACCATTTGAGGTATTGACCCGATGAATCCGTTACCCGTCGTCGCCGTCGTGGGCCGTCCCAACGTCGGCAAATCCACCTTCATCAACCGCATGGTCGGGGCCCGCGAGGCCATCGTCCATGACATGCCGGGCGTGACGCGCGATCGTCTCTACATGCGCGCCGACTGGAACGGCCGCGACTTCGTCGTGGTCGACACCGGCGGGATCGTCCCCGGCACCGACGAGGAGCTTCTGCAGTCCGTCGAGAAGCAGGCCAAGGTCGCCATCGAAGAGGCCGACGTCATCCTCTTCGTCGTGGATGGCGAAGCGGGCGTCACGGCCGTGGACGAGGACATCGCCAACCTGCTCCGCACCTCCAAGACGCCCCTGATCCTCGCGGTCAACAAGCTCGACAACGTCACCGAGGACCCCAAGGCCGGCGAGTTCTGGTCGCTCGGACTCGGTGAGCCGCGCCCCATCTCGGCCATGCACGGCCTGGGCATCGGCGACATCCTCGACGAGGTCGTGGGCAGCTTCGCACCGCCCAGCGAGGAGCCGCCGGCCGAAGAGATCCGGATCGCCATCGTCGGCAAGCCGAACGCCGGCAAGTCCTCCCTGACCAACGCCCTCTTGGGCCAGGAGCGCATGATCGTCTCGCCCGTGGCCGGCACGACCCGGGATGCCGTCGACACCCGACTCGAGGTGAACGGCAAGACCTACATGCTCGTCGACACGGCGGGCATCCGCCGCAAGGCGCGCGTGGACTTCGGCGTCGAGCAGTTCTCGGTCGTCCGAGCCCTCAAGGCCATCGATCGCGCGGACGTGGTGGTGCTCGTCATCGACGGCGTCGAGGGCGTCACCGAGCAGGACCAGCGCATCGCCGCCATCGCGGAGGACTCGGGCAAGGCCCTGGTGGTGGCCGTGAACAAGTGGGACATCGTCCCCAAGGACACCCATACCATGGCCAGCTACCGCAAGGTCCTCGAGGAGGAGCTGCGGCATGTGAAGTGGGCCGAGGTCGTCTTCATCTCCGCGATGACCGGCCAGCGCATCGATCAGGTACTGGAAGCCGCCGAGCGCGCCTCCGAGGAGAACAGCCGCCGCATCACCACGGGCGTCCTCAACGAGGTCATCTCGGAGGCCACGACCATGAACCCGCCTCCGGCGAGCCATGGCAAGCGCCTGCGCATCTACTACGCCTCGCAGGCGACGACCAATCCGCCCACCTTCCTCATGTTCTGCAACGAGCCCAAGCTCATCGGCGACCACTACAAGCGCTATCTCGAGAACAAGATCCGGGAGGCCTTCGGCTTCACGGGGACGCCCCTGCGCCTGGTCTTCCGGCCGCGCCGCGATCGGGGCTAGCCGCATGCCCGTCTCGATCGCCCTGGCGGTCCTCGGAGCCTACCTGCTCGGGTCGGTCCCGTTCGCGCTCCTCATCAGCCGCGTCTTCTTCCGGATCGACATCCGGGAGCACGGCTCGGGCAACGTGGGCGCCACCAACGTCGTCCGCGTCCTCGGCAAGGGTCCCGGCATCGCCTGCTTCGTCCTGGACTTCCTGAAGGGCGCCGTCCCGGTCTGGGTCGGTAGCACCCTCGGGTTCCCGTGGTGGGGGCTCTTGCTGCTCGGCGTGGCCTCCATCCTCGGTCACAGCAAGTCCGTGTTCCTGCGGTTCACCGGCGGCAAGTCGGTGGCGACCGGAGCCGGGGTGGTGGTCGCCCTGTCGCCCTGGGTCGGCCTCGCGGCGCTCGCGGTCTGGGCGGTGGTGTTCGCCGTCAGCCGCATCGTGTCGCTCGGCTCCATCGTCGCGGCGGCCTCCCTGCCACTCTGGATGGTGGTCTTCCATCAGCCCGTTCCCTACGTGGGCTTCGCCGCC